>CAIVFQ010000016.1 GCA_903905285.1 uncultured Alphaproteobacteria bacterium | reverse complement strand
TCAGGGCTAGGAGTATTTTGGATAATTTAGACTCTGTTTGAAGGTCAAGAACCTCCATCAGCGCCCACACGATGCGGCGATTATTATGGGAATAAAGGGATAGAGCTTTTGCCTTAATTTGGTTTCGGTACCACGGTCTATGGCCGTTATGGCCAAAAAGGTGGGAGAAGCAATACCACGATCTTTGATACACAATCAGAAGCCGAACTGTTCATCTCCAAAATCCTCAAGAAACGTCTCAACGCCACAAAGAGGATTGGGTGTAATTATGAATGGCAAAATTAGGTGACCAAAGGTTTGGATCGATGTTGCAAACTAGGCTTTCTGGGGCAACCCCTAAGTTTTATATGCCCTCGTATGATTGTTCGCGTGCGTATTTTTGCCACTCACATTTTTTAAATTAAATTAAAAAAATATGTTATAATGAAGGTGTAGGGCGTATACCCTCGGTAACTATAATATAGATGAATCTTATGTTCACAAAATTCCTAGATCCTAAAAATGATGTCGCCTTTCGCAGAATCTTTGGCTCTGAAAAGAATAAGGATATTCTAATCGATTTTCTAAACGACATGATCACCTTTAAAACAAGGGCAACCATTACTGACGTGACGTTCTTAAAGACGATCCAAGACCCTGAGGTGGCTGCCAGAAAGACCAGCGTTGTGGATGTGCTTTGCACGGATCAAAAGGGCAATACTTATGTTGTTGAAATGCAGCTTACTAAGGAAAGAGGTTTTGAGAAAAGAGCCCAATATTACGCAGCGAAAGCTTATGCATCACAACTCATGGTTGCTGGAAAATATGTTAGTCTTAAAGAAGTTATCTTCTTAGCCATTACAAATTTTGTCATGTTTCCCAAAAAGAAAGCCTATAAATCCGATCATGTTATTTTGGATAGAGACAGCCACGAACATAACCTAAAAGACTTCTCATTTACCTTCTTAGAATTGCCCAAAATCGATAAAACACTTGAAGAATCAAACACCAGAATTGAAAAATGGGTTTACTTTTTTAAGCATGCTAAAGAAACATCAGAAAAGGACGTCGAACGGCTGCTGAAGGATACGAATACCCTCCACCGAGCTTATGAGGAACTCAACCGTTTTTCGTGGAGTGACGAAGAACTGAGGGCCTATGAACAAGCAGAAAAACAAGAGGCTGATTACATCGCCTCTATGGACCAAAAATATGATGAAGGCATTGAAAAAGGAAGAGCTGAAGGCATTGAGTTAGGTATACAAAAAGGCATGACCGAGGGAGAAAAGAAAGCCAAGCTAGAAATTGCCAAACATCTTTTAGTGTCTGGAATGGATATAGATACTATTATGTCCATCACCAAACTTACCAAAAAAGATATTGAAGGCTTAAAATAAGGGGGTATGGGTCCCAACCACCACTTGGTTTGCTCTTTGGATTAACGCTAGGCCTTCCAGCCTTTAACCCTCCATTTTTCCGACACGTATAGTTTGAATTATTAGAAATTTAGAACTCAATATCTTCAATAATTTTTTTGATATCAATTTTGTTTGTACTGCCGTAGAAAGTAAAATGGCCCATAAAATGAACGTGTTGCCTGGCAACGGGTGATGACTTTTTGAGAAATTTTAAAGCCTTTTGGCCTGGATGCTTGTTCAAGGGTTCTGTCGCAAGTTTTTTTAATGAACGAATTGGGGGTTACTTTTGGACACAATTATGATGCCAGGGCATAGAACTGTTTCCAAGCCGGTAAGGCCTCGACCACACTCTGTCCTTTTCGAAGCATGTGGTATAATTCGAT
>CAIVFQ010000015.1 GCA_903905285.1 uncultured Alphaproteobacteria bacterium | reverse complement strand
AGGATTGAAATCAAGACTTTCTAAACGGCCTAAATGCAAAATCCACGAATGGTGAGCTTGTCATGTATTGTAGCTAAAGCATTTTTAATTTTGGCTCAGGAACTCAGTATAGTAAATTCTACACAAAAGAAGGGCACCGCAACCCAAATTATAAAGGCTTGTTTGTATGACTAAAGAGAAGCTGAGCAGAGTACTGCTGATTAACGATACCACAAACTGGTATCACTTTGGATGTACTGCCACCAGCCTCGCAATTAAAGATGAAATCACAAAACTGGGATATCAATTAGATTCCATCTCAATCACAGAAACTTATAAGATCACCGCACCTCCAAGTTCTATCCAAGAGTTTAATGATGGAGATAAGTTTATTAAATTCTCTGTATCACATCCCGAAATTATAAAAAGGATAAAGCAGAATGATATTATAATCGTGAATGGTGAAGGAACCCTTCACGGAGTCAGACCTGCTCCTTTAAGCTTATTGTATTTGTGCTATGTCGCTAAAGTATTTTGCAGAAAGCATGTGGAAATTATAAATCATTCAATCTATCCACAAGACAATCTTTCAATTGATGACCGTAATATTATAAACTTATACAAGCTTGTTTATGACGCTATAGACTTTGCAGCAATTCGTGAGCCCTTAAGTTATAATCTAGCAAGGAAGATAGGAATTAGAGCGATTGAGAGCTTCGATTGCTCCCCCATATATATTAAGAATCATTACACCCCTGACAGAAAAAAGGATCCTAAAACCTTATTAATTGCCGGTTCTGCTAACTGGCTACATTTGAATATTTTGTCTGATGAAAAGGGTAATATTGATGAATTTAAAAATGGGCTTTCCCAGTTCAGCTCTTACTTAAATGCAATGCATCGACAAGGATATAGCATAACCTTTTTATATGGAGCAAAAGACTGGCCTGCCAAGGACGATAGGGAATTCGTTGCTTTTGTAAAACCCAGACTTAAATTCGATTTAAAAATTTTTGAGGCCAAAAATATAGACCAATGGCTATCGTGTATTGAAAATGCAGAATTGCTAGTGAGTGGGAGGTTTCATCATACAATAGCTGCGGGTTGTCTCGGCACAAGATTTATTGCGCTGAATAGTAATACACCAAAAATGGATGGGTTATTGAAAGCATTAGGTACAGAACGTGCTCTTAGATATGATGATCCAGATCTAGCAGAAAAGCTGCATAAACAAACATTAGAATCATATAACAAACCAATAGATCACATTTTAGGTCAGAAATTATGTGATAAAGCTATGTTGAACTTTCATTGCCTGCATAATGCCGAGAACTTTCAGTGAACTGTGTCAGCCTCATAAATTTACCCCTCCACAATTCGCCTCAACCGTTTTTGTTCGTGTTGCTTGGTCTCTAGCAGTTCCTTGTCTGTTTGCCACGATTCGGGCTTGGCTTTCTGATAAGCCGTGTTGGAAAGTTTCTTTTGTAAATGTTCAGCCTCTTTATCCAAGGCCTCGCGTTTCATTTCCAAAACTTTATAGGCAGCCTCAAGGTTGATCAAATGCCCCAGCTTTAAAAAGAAAGTATTCTGCCCAATAACAAACGGAACGCTTTTCTGTTTTTCTTCATCATTAGGATTGAAATCAAGACTTTCTAAACGGCCTAAATGCAAAATCCACGATTGATGGTCTTTCAAAACTTTTGTATCATCTGTGTGGCCATCTAGCAGCAAGGGGATTTTTAGGGTAGGTGATAGGTTAAACAACCCCCGAAGCGATCGAACTTCAGCCACGATGCTTAAGGCAAACTCCACAGCCTTTAAGTTTTTATCGTCTGCCAGCGGTTGATCAATGGCGGGCCAAGGGCTTTGTATTAGCAAGTAAGGGGCATTTGGGTAAAAAGCCTGCCATAATTCTTCAGTCACCAACGGAATAAACGGGTGCGCAATCTTCAAAAATTCCATCAAAACCCAGCTGGCGGTTTGACGGGTTTCTTGGTGCAAAGCTTCATCGTCCGTTTCGTTTAACAGTGGCTTTAGACATTCAACATAGATGTCGCAAAAATTTCCCCATAAGAATTGATACAGGCTTTGCGCACCCCAATCAAAACGATACGTTTCCAGGTGTTGGTGAACATCCCGGGCCAACGTTTTTGTTTTATAAACAATCCACCGATTCAGCAAATGTTGGCACGTGTTGCTGTCAAAATCAGGATTATAAGCGCATTCGTTCATTTGCAAGAAACGGGCAGCATTCCAAATTTTGGTTAGAAAATTGCGGTACCCTTCCACGCGCGATTCGCCCAACTTAATGTCACGCCCAGGGGCGGCCAGGGCGGCCAAGGTAAACCGCAACGCATCGGTTCCATACTTATCAATAAGCTCCAGGGGGTTAATAATATTCCCCTTTGACTTTGACATTTTTTGGCCTTTTTCATCGCGCACCAACGCGTGAATGTAAACGGTGCGAAACGGGACATCATCCTTAAAGTACAGCCCCATCATGATCATGCGGGCCACCCAAAAGAAGATGATATCAAAACCGGTTATCAACACATCGGTTGGGTAATAGCGCTTTGATAAGGTATCGTCTTGGGGCCAACCGAGGGTTGAAAATGGCCACAAAGCCGAAGAGAACCAAGTATCAAGAACATCGGTATCCCGGGTCAGATCAACTTTTTCACCATAATGAGCAACAGCTTGGGCGTGGGCCGACTCTTCTCCATCAGCAACAAACACATGACCATCAGGACCGTACCAGGCAGGAATTTGATGTCCCCACCAGATTTGCCGGGAAATACACCACGGCTGAATATTTCGTAACCATTCGAAATAAGTGTTGTTCCACTGTTCGGGTACGAAACGGATACGGCCCTCTTCCACAGCCTTAATCGCCGGCTCAGCCAAAACCTTGGCATCAACGAACCACTGATCGGTTAACCACGGTTGGATTTGAACGCCTGACCGATCACCATAGGGAACAGCGTGGGTTATCGCCTCTACATTCATGAGCAGGGCATGTTCGGCCAGTTCGGTCACAACTTTTTCACAAGCTTGGTCAACCGACAACCCTTGAAATTCTAGGGGAACCTGGTCGTTCAAACAGGCATCGGCGTCTAGGATATTGATCTGTGGCAGACCATGGCGTTCACCAACGGCGAAGTCGTTAAAGTCATGGCCGGGTGTTATTTTGACAGCCCCTGTTCCCTTTTCAGGATCACAATAGGTATCAGCAATAATGGGGATCTCTCTGTTTGTTAGGGGCAAACAAACCATTTTGCCAATCAAATGTTGATACCGTTCGTCATCAGGGTGAACAGCAACAGCCGTATCCCCAAACAAGGTTTCAGGGCGGGTTGTTGCCACTAAGATACTTTGGGTTGAATCGTCAGCCAATGGATAACGAATATAATACATGTGCCCTTTAACGTCTTGATTGATAACCTCTAAATCAGAAATGGCGGTTTTTAGTTTAGAATCCCAATTGACCAGGCGTTTGGCACGATAGATAAGACCTTTTTGATAAAGCTCTATAAAGACTTTGCTGACTGCCTCGGATAACCCTTCATCCATGGTAAAGCGCGACCGCTGCCAATCGGGTGAAATACCCAACCGACGCTGTTGCTCAACAATCGTGTCGCCTGATTCTTTTTTCCATTCCCAAACCTTTTCCAAAAAAGCATCCCGCCCTAAATCTTGGCGCGTTACGTTTTGTTCAGCCAGTTGGCGCTCCACCACCATTTGCGTCGCAATACCTGCATGGTCGGTTCCTGGTTGCCACAAAGCATCAAACCCGCATTGACGTTTAAACCGCACCAAAATATCTTGCAATGTGTATGTTAACGCGTGGCCTAAATGCAAACTGCCGGTCACATTGGGGGGCGGCATCATTAACGTAAACGGTTTTTTGTCTGATTTTGGGTCAGCCTTAAAGAAGGGTTCCGTTTGAAGGTAGCGAATTGATTCAAAGCTTTTTGGATTAAAAGTTTTTTCTAACATTGTTGACTCTTTACTTAAGGGTTCGTTGGCACAACCTAGCACATCCTTCTTTTTACCCTTTAATTGCTAAAAGGGGGAAATGGTTTTATAAAAAAACTAATTAATTGGCTATAATCGCTTTCTCTCTTTACTTTGGTCTCTTATGACTGTTTTGTTTTTCCTTTATCGTTGGGTCTCTGTTTTTATTTCGCCCTTTGTGCGTTTGTGGGTTTGTTATCGCCTGCGTTTGGGGTTGGAGGAAAAAGGTCGTCTGCCTGAAAGATATGGCGTCTCTTCTTTGTCTAGGCCATCAGGGCACCTGGTTTGGTTTCATGCGGCCAGTGTGGGGGAAACGGTTTCGTTGGTGCCGTTATTAAAACTTTACAAGGAACGCTATCCCGATCATCAATTGCTTTTAACGACTACGACTGTTACTGCCCACCGAATCGCTAAAGAACGGTTAGAAGGGGTTTGTTTGCATCAGTACATCCCCTTTGATGTGAACGTATGGGTGCGTCGGTTTTTAAGGTTTTGGCAACCGAATGCTGCCATTCTGACAGAATCGGAATTGTGGCCTAACCTTATTTGGCAAACCAAACGACAGGGCATTCCCTTAATTTTATTAAATGCCCGGTTGTCTGATCGCAGTTATCGACGGTGGTGCCGGTTTCGGTTTCTTTCAAAAGCTTTGCTGGAAAATTTTGATGTGTGTTTGGCCCCCTCTAACACCATTGCGAATCGCCTGAAGCATTTAGGGGCGCCGATGATACAACCCTGTCCCCCCTTAAAGTTTGCGGCTGAACCTTTGCCCGTAAACCTAGAAAAACTTGAAAAATTCCAGTCTCTTTTATCAGGCCGGCCCGTATGGGTGGCTGCCAGCACGCATCTTGGTGAAGAAAAAATCTTACTAAGCGCCCATCAGGTTTTGAAAAAGAAATTCCCAGAATTGTTGATGATCTTGGTTCCGCGCCATCCAAATCGCGCCCAGGAAATAGTTCAACTTTGTGAGGAGGCTAAAGAAACTGCATGTCTGTATAGTCATCAGGAACCTAACGATGAAACGAGTGTTTTCATTGGGGACACCATCGGTGACTTGGGATTGTTTTTCCGGTTATCAAAAATTGTCTTTATCGGTGGCAGTTTGGTGCCAACAGGTGGACATAACCCCATCGAGCCTGCTTTGCTAAAGTGCGCTGTTTTGTACGGGCCGCATCATTATAATTTTCGTGAAGTTTGTGAGGCACTAAAAGACGCCACCTTCCCTATTGATAATGATCAAGAGTTGGTGACGATTGTGTCTAATTTACTGGACAATGCTCACGCGGCACAGCAGATTGGTGATCGTGCCTTTCATGTGGTTCAAGCCCAAGCCCAGTCGTTACAAGGATTGGTAAAATTATTGGCAGGATATGTTAAATATTAAAAAACACCTCTTCTTTTTATTGTTATGGTTGGGGCTCCTTATACCATCTTTGCAGGCCGCAACCTGGGGTCTTCAGCATAGTTTCGCGGCTTTTGGCACATTAAAATACCCTGCTGATTTTAAACATTTTGACTATGTGAATCCAAATGCACCCAAAGGGGGGCAAATCACATTGGGCGCCTTAGGAACTTTCGACAGCTTGAACCCGTTTATTATTAAGGGAAGTATTCCGGAAGGAATGATGCGTTGTTACGCGACCTTATTAGCGCCTGCTTATGATGAGGTGGACAGCCATTACGGGTATGTCGCGACAAAAATTGAACTAGAAGTTGGCGGCAGGGGTGTGATTTTCCACCTGAACCCAAAGGCGTGTTTTAATGATGGTCAGCCAATAACTGCTGACGATGTCATTTTTAGCTTTGAGGCTTTGCGTCAACACGGAAAGCCCTTATTTCAAAGTTATTATAAGGGCGTTACAAAAGTCGAAAGAATATCTTTCCATCAAATCAAATTTACATTTGAAAAAAATAAAAACCGAGAATTGGTCGGAAACTTAGGCCGAATGCCCATTTTGTGCAAAAAGTTTTACCAAACCCACTCTTTTCATGAAACCACCCTAATTTCCCCACCCTGCAGTGGGCCATACGCTGTTGAAACTTTAAAAGAGGGAAAATCGATCACCTATAGGCGGGTGCAAAATTGGTGGGCAAAGGATTTGCCCAGTCAGCGTGGGAAACATAATTTTGACATCATCAAGGTTGATTTTTACCGCGATCAAAACGTAATGCTTGAAGCTTTTAAAAATGGGCAAATTGATGCCCGAATTGAAATATCGACGAAAAATTGGGCCACAGAATATACTTTTGCAGCGTTTAAACAAGGCAGACTTAAAAAACAACCTTTGTATGGTCATAAAGTTAGTTATGGAAGCTATGGCCTTTATTTCAATACACGCAGACCGTTGTTTGCTGATCGAGATGTACGAATGGCCTTAAGTCAGGTGTTCGATTTTGAATGGGCGAATAACAATTTGTTTTACAAACAAAGCCAACGCAATAACAGTTATTTCCCGAATTTTCCTTTTGCTGCGAAAGGCGTCCCCACAGAGCAAGAACGAAAACTGTTAGAGCCGTTTAAGGATCAATTGCCGGCGGAATTATTCATAGAACCCTTTGAGGTTCCTGTGCATAACACGGTCGATGATTTACAAAAATCACGCACAAAAGCCTTAAGTTTATTAAAGAAGGCTGGTTGGGTCCTGAAAGACCAAAAGTTGGTTCATGCCAAAACGGGCAAGCCTTTTACATTCGAATTTTTAATTCACATTCCCGCCATTCAGAAAATTGTTATTCATTTTCAAAATTGTTTAAAGCTGATTGGTGTTGAGATGAAAATTACTCTTGTTGACTCCTTAACTTATCAAGAACGTTATGATAATCACGATTACGACATGATTTTGCACACCATCCCGCAAACTCAGGCGCCTGGTGGTGAACAACGGAGTATGTGGTCAAGTGCCCATGCTGATCAGCTGAGGACGCACAATGTTGCCGGCATTAAGAACCCAGTTATTGATGTGTTGATTGAAAAACTGATTGAGGCACCAGACTATGACACGATGGTGGTACGAGCAAGGGCCCTAGACCGCGTGTTACTGTGGAACCATTATATGATTCCGGCGTGGCAGATGAATTTTATTCCCTGGGTTGTTTGGGATCGTTTTGGTTTTCCTGAACCCATGTGCCCTCCTTATTCTCCAACTTCTATTGAAGGGTGGTGGGTTGATCCTGAAAAAGACAGAGTCTTAGGTGATGTAGTGCCCTCAAAAAGGGATATTTCTTCCTCTGCACCTTCAGGATGGGGCAAACTTAAATCGTGGTTTGATTGAAGAAACATCATGTCTATTATTTTTAAAAACTTGACAAAAGAAGGGCCTGTAGTGTTAATGTGAACCATACACGGATCATCATTTATCGTTTGGTGATTCTTACGGTAAGGCGTTTTAAGTGCAACAGATCTCAAAGATTTTAAGCTGTCCTTTTAAGCCTTCCACCCATTAAACTACTTAAAAATTTATCTTAATTATATATGACAATCTCACCTCCTTCATTGTCTGAACGTATTTCTGTTCCAAAATCCATCTGGGCCATTGGTACAGCCAGTTTTCTTATTAACGTATCGTCAGCTATTGTTTTTAGTTTGTCGGCCGTTTATATGAAAACAATTTTAGGCGTTGCCACGGGTTGGATCGGTCTGCTGGAAGGCATTGTTGAAGCCTGTGCTTATGCTGTAAAGGTTTTTTCGGGGGTTTTTAGTGATTATTTAAGGCGCCGTAAAATTATTATGGTTTGGGGATTTGGTTTGGCCACGCTTGCGCGCCCCATATTAGCCCTTTCGTCATCTTTCGGGGCTGTGTTTATCGCTCGCGTTTTAGATCGCATTGGCAACGGCATTCAATCGACCCCCCGTGATGCATTGGTCGGTGACTTGTCACCTGAATCGATTAAAGGCACGTGTTATGGGCTGCGCCAAAGTTTAGCAACGGCTGGCTCTCTTTTTGGTGGCATTGTTGGATCAGCAGCGATGTATTTCACCTATCAGAATTTTCAACAGGTGTTTTGGATCGCCACAATTCCGGCGGTTTTAGGGCTTATTATTCTAGTAACTTCTGTTCAAGACGCTTCTGAGAACACCACCAAGGAACTAACTGAACGCCATCCTATTCGATGGACTGACTTGCCCCGTTTGGGTCGTATTTATTGGCTTTTGATGATTGTTGCTGGTGTCTTTATGTTAGCGCGCGTGGGCGAGGCTATGCTGATTTTACACGCACATCAAAACTTTGGCTTGTCTGAAACTTATATACCTTTAATTCTTATTATTTATAACGGCACCAATTCGCTGGCTTCCTACCCCATTGGTCGCCTGTCAGATAAGGTCAGTCGTTATACGCTTTTAGCGACTGGATTTGCGGTTTTGATTGTAGCCGATATTTTGTTGGCTACGGCGGGCAATTTGACGACGATGCTGATAGGTGTTGCTGCTTGGGGTATTCAAATTGGTATTACGCAAAGCATGTTTATGGCCTTGATCGCTGATATTGTGCCCCAAGATTTACGGGGTACAGGGTTTGGAATTTTTTACTTGGTTAGCGCGGTATCGTTGGTTTTAGCAGGCACCATCGGGGGTACGATTGCGCAACTGTATGGTGAGAGTATGACCTTTACAGCCAGTGGCATTTTGGGTGCTGCTGCCTTGGCAACTTTATTTATTTTGATTCCGTTCAGAAAAAAATCGGTTCCTGTCTAGTCTGGTTAAACCCTCAACCAAAACCGGCGTTATATCAGCGCATGTTATTTTAGGGCCTAAGGCCATCGTTATAGGGACTGTATTGGTGATGGTCAGGCTTTTAAGCGAAGATGACTGGTTTAACCGTTCCAAACATCCCTTTCCAAATATACCATGGGTCACAAATGCATCAATCTGCCCAGCACCCCTTTTTATTAAATAATCAGCCGCCAGGCATAAAGTTTTACCGGAATCAACAATATCATCAATAATGATGCAGTCTCGTTTTTGAAAGACGTCTGGTGAACTAATAATGATGTCGCCATTTTCAAGACGTTTCTTGCTTAAAACCGTCCAATCAGTCTTTAGGTGTTCAGCCAAATCTTTAGCCCGATCTGCGGAACCTTTGTCAGGGGCAATAATAATGGGTGTTGGATTATGCAGTCGAATCAGTTCAGCAAACAGGGGAACAGCGGTAAGTGCACACACTTTGAAAGGGGCTTCTTTTAAAATATTGGGGTGATGAATATCAACTGTAACCAATTCGTCAATGCCGGCCATAGCCAATAAGCGCATCACCAGCTGTGCGGCTGAGCCTGCGCTGTCATGAGTGGGGTGATTTTGTCGACCATAGGCATGATACGGCAGAACAAGGGTGAGCGATTCAGGCTGGGCGGATTTCACCGCATCAATCATCAGCAGCAAATCCATCAACGATGAATTAACAGGGCAATCTAAAGTATCGACAATAACAATATTTTGTTTATGAACAAGGCTTTGATCAATGCACACCAACAACTCACCATTGTCGCAGCGTTTAAGTTTAGGGCTGATCAGAGGAACAGACAACGCTGTTGCTAATGGAGAGGCAAATGGTTGAGTAGAGAGAATCTTCATATTTTTAAGGGCTTATAATCGCGATATAAGAGGTTTTTTGCGAAACTTTTCCAAACCTAACCAGTGATCAGGGTTCGCCGCGGCGTGTTTGTATCCATCCCTATATATTTTCAAATTATGTTCTGGAGATACGCTGCCATATAACGATCCTAAAAACGTAAACCAACCTTTGCTCCACATATAGGGTGATACCTTTATTGTATTGGTGGCATCAATAACGGGTTGGTAATCTGTAAATGCTCCATCGAGATATTTTTTGCCGTTTAGATAATAAAAAAATCGTGGGTTATTAATGAAAGGAATCTGACACGAAGCAAAAGCCGTGTTTATAAGGTGTTCATTGCTTGTAAAAGTAGCAGTACGTTTATTATAAGGACATCTTAATCTTGCTGGAGTTAAAGACATAAATACTCTGCCATTGGTTATTTTATAGGAATCTGTCGGCATATATTTCAGGCAAACTTTCGTGATGGCTTCCTCAAAATTTCCATATACCCCTGTTGGTTTGTCTTGTAAAAGAGAGCACACTTCAGGCATCCATATTTCGATTATTTCTTTAATGGATATGTTGGCGGCTAAAAGGAATGCTGGGAAACAGCCAGATGAAGCCCCTAAAAAGCAGGCTTTTGACAAGTCGTAGGTTTCTTGTAGATGAGCCGCTACACCGAGGTGGAAATAAAAATAAAATGCTGCTCCTGAGAAACTAATCGATTCCTCGAACCCTTCTGGAAGAGTTTTGTGGCTAGGTGCAGATACGCGAACTTTTAGGGGAGTTCCTTCTAGAAAGCTTTCTTGGCTGGCGTGACTGTTGCTTAAAGCCAAGACCATCAGCACCAAGACTAAGAGATTTTTAAGGATTTTCTTTTTACTGAAGATGAACATATTTTTAACAAATCCATTAACAAACTCATAATATTAATTTTACTAAAAATTTTGTTAAAAAATAGCTAATTATTTAAAATATTAATTCATACAAAATGGATAAGCGCATGAATTACACATATTTTGGTCTTTTATAAAAAACTCGGCCACAAGAGACCGAGTTTTTTTTACCTTCCTTTGGGGTTCTTGGTTGTATGTCTAAAGATCGTGTAAGGCCAAACCAGAACGAAATGGACTATGGATTAAGTGCTGGTTGATTCGCCAATTGATTTCTTAATAGCTCGCGATTGGCGTCGTTGAATAACACCTGATAATGACTTCTTACCAAATCACCAGGCATCTCTTTAATGGATCTACCTAAATCAACCATGTATTCAAGAACGCTATAGGTCATATAGGCCATGTCATCTTCGGGCGCTTTTATTCGTCTTCTTAAACATTCTGTTCTGTGGATCAACCCTTTAATTCCACTCATGGCTACTGGTTTTAGCTTGCTAATCCGAGACGACCAAAATAAACTGTCTCCAACGCCAGCAACAACAGCCCCTGCCACTTGCAGTTCGCTCGGTAATGACTGATATGCCATAAGGGCGGCAGTCGATCCTAAGGTTGCTCCACCGAGATAACTCATCACTTTAGAACCCTTTCCATTGGGGTATGGATCTCGGTTAAAATCAAATTCTTGATCCCTGTAACCAGAAAACCAGTCATAGACATCTGTTAAATCATAAGTAAATACTTTTTGCCCTAAACGCTGTTTGACAAGACCGAAACCAACGCTCGCTGCTGCCGAAAGGCCGATTGCCCATCCATCAGGCACACCATGGTCGGATAATACTTCTTTGCTTGACTTGTAAGCTATGGCTCCGCTTACCGCTCCAAAAAGCCAAGAAAACCCGCAAGATGCATAACGTGCTGCCTTTCTAAGGGTTGGCTCAGATTGATCCCGCGGCAATGCATTGTCTGTTCGTCCAAAGTCAAAAACACGACACATATTTTCTAAATCTATTTGCGAGGAAGCAGGGGAATCGAAGATAGAAATATAAAAGGCTCTTTTTTCTTCATCAGATAAATCAAGGAATTTGTTAATTCCGTTACCTGTAATGTTTAGTAATGTCCCACGAAGGCCATTAATGTACTGATCTCTTGAAGCCTGATCGCCTAATTTTTTTTGGAGACTTTTAACCATAGATAGTTTTTGATATAATGCCCTGAGGTTTTTT
>CAIVFQ010000014.1 GCA_903905285.1 uncultured Alphaproteobacteria bacterium | reverse complement strand
GGTGAAAAGCAAAGAGTTAAAGTGGATCAAAGCGTTCTTGGTCTTGAGAAATTCAAAGCTGGCGATGATGTCATGGTTGAGTTTATTGATGACACAGCAATTGGCTTTGTAACGCCTAAGAAGTAATGTCTAAGTAATACAACGCATGCAGAATTTCTGCTGCTTCCTAAAATGCCCGTCAGGCTTTAATCTGTCGGGCATTTTCTTTGACTTGTCATAGCTCATGAACCTACAATGAATCTATGAATCCCGCGTGGCAACATAGCTCAGACATCACACATTTTTCAAATGTACAGCATGAGTCTTTGCTTAATGAGTTGGGCAGTTCGATGCAAGGTTTGAGCGAGGATGTTGCCGTAAACAGACTGCGTCAATATGGCCCCAACACCATCGATATCACTCGCAAGATTCATCCGATTTTACAGTTCTTGGCATTATTTCTATCACCTTTGCCTTTGCTTTTAATTACGCTCTCGATCATTTCTTTGGTTACGGGAGGAGTCACAGGTGCATTGGTAATTGCGGCTATGGTATTTTTATCTACTGGCTTGGCTTTTCTACAAGAATACAAATCGAACAAAGCCGCAGAGAAATTACGCCAATTGGTGAGTATTAAGGTGACCGTCTTACGCGAGAACCTCGAACACGATATTCTGTTGAGCGATCTTGTTCCCGGTGATTTGATTAAGCTTTCTGCAGGCGATCTGATTCCGGCAGATTTGCAAGAGATAAAACCCCTGACCGATATTACCTTTTTGCAGGGCGATTTCTTGGACGAATCTGTTCAGGATCAGCTTCAAACCCTTGTGCCCGATAAAGCCGATGTGGTGTTAAGTGACATGGCTGCCCCTGCGTGCGGCATGACGGATGTTGACCATATACGGATTATGGATTTACTAGAAAACGTATACGAATTTTGTCTGGTGAGCTTAAAGCCGGGCGGAGCCATGGTGGCTAAGGTTTTGCGGGGTGGTGCTGAAAGCGTTTTGCTTCAAAAGTTAAAGAAAAGCTTTACTAAGGTTGTGCACTTTAAACCCCCAGCCAGCCGTCAAGGTTCGTCAGAGATGTACGTGGTTTGCCTAGGGTTTAGGAAAGTGCCTGAATAATCAAAGTTTTTAGGACAGGTTTGGCAATTATGGCATTTTCCCCCATTGGTTGTTTTGCAGAAATCATACGGACTAACGATTTTTCTATCGTAGAAAATATCATGCAGTGCGCTGACCAAGAGACCCTGGTTATCTTTGACGTAGGTGAAGTTTTGATTATGCCAACAGATGTGGCTTTTCATCCAAAGCATCGTCCCTATTTAAGGCAAAAAATTAATGACGCAAGTGATTGTGGTAAGGATACTGAAAAAGATGCCCTTTTATGGAGTTATATCCAAAGAGATCAAAAACCAAAATTAGTCGATTTGCAAATGCCACTGCTAATTAAAAGTTTGCAGGCGAAAGGCGTTCAAGCCATCGCATTAACGAGTATGGTAGGCGGGGCTTTCGGCGTAATTACTTCTATGGAAGAATGGCGTTACCAACAACTCAAATCATTTGGCATTCAGTTTGAGAAGGCTTGGCAAGGTCGTGACCAAATTTCCTTGGGTTTGGATGGCGTCAATTTTTATAAAGGCATTATTGTGGCTTGGTTTCACAAAAAAGGTGACGTCCTTAAAGAATTCTTAAAACATCACAACTTCAAAAAGATCATTTTCATTGATGATAATGTTAATCAAATTGAATCAGTTGCCGCCATTGAAAAAGAATTGGGTTTGAATATGACTTGTATCCACTATACAGCCGTTATGGATAGATCTTCTGAGACTCTCAATCAAAACCGTGCAGCATTTCAATTTGAGGTTTTATTGAAAGAGAAGAAGTGGCTTTCTGATAAACAAGCAGATGAAGAATTAAATTTGATGGAGCATAGATCGGCATAATCAGAGGTGCTGTGTTTCCGCTTAATGTCCCCTAAAAGAAGTCGCGATGATGAGAAAACCCATCATCGCGGATAAGCTTTGTCTTGAATTATTCAGCTTTTTTTAACTTAGCAGCGCTCGACTGAGTACCCAATTTAGATAATCTAGCGGTCAATCCTCTGCTAAAAGCACCGTAGACATCTTGTGCCTTTGAAGAAAGGTATTTAAGAGGGCCATTCATATGCCCCGTTAATGAACAGGGATTTATATCATGCGCGGGGTCATCATGATACGCCTGATGGGCCTTCTTAGACGGAATCATTCTGACGCTTTCCAAGGTTTGTAAGGCCACAGAATCTGACCATTTACCATGACAATAGGCATGTATAACGTCGGAATTAGCTATAAAGAAAATTGTAAGTGCAGTTATAAACGCCAACGGGTCGTAGTCTAAATAAGTTAATAAAATTGGAAATATTAAGGCTGGAGAAAGAAGCGAGTATTCGTCTCTGGAAAGTCGCCAAAAAGACCAATTTTTAATGCCGTCAGGATTTTCGTTGTGCCATTGTTCGGTTTTTGCCAGGCGCCTCACGGTGAAGGGCAAGGTTTTGTCGTCGAAATTTAACCTATTCAGGGCTGTACGCTTCAATCCTGTGGCTAGATCTGCCAATTCTGCGCTGAATGCTACGTATGCCATGAATACAAAAAGATTTTGTTCGCTTAATGCCTTCATAGTTGCAAGGGCAGCTATGGAACATATTGGTCCCATAACTCTCCGTTTGTCTGAAGAATTTTCATATATTTCTTCCCATTCTTTTTCAGTCATATCATCCTGAAAAAGGTGGGTATCTAAGGGAGCACGTCCTGGCCGCAGAACTATTGAATCGCTATTATCTGATTCTGGAATGGCTAAACGACTGATGGCAGCGGCGGTTAGTGACTTGTGCTCTTGTAATTCTGATGCTGGGCCGTCTCCAACTTCTGTTGGGGTTTCTGATGCAGCAATACCTACTTGTTGCTGAAGGCAAAACAGGCCTAACAGCAGTAAAATCTTTTTAACTTTAATCACACTAAAACTCCTAATTACGTTTTTAAGAAATGTTGCAAACACAGAAGTTCTTTGGGGCTATACCCATTGCAAATGAAGATGTTCAAAGTTTGCATCTTTGAGTGTATAAGAGTTTAATCAACAATTAAATTAATTTTAATTAAAATATTTCTGAGGGGAGCTCACGGGCAATATATCAAATACCTTAAGAAAAACGCCCTAAGGAAAATTGGCGATATCAACGATTTATTAACCCTTTTGCTTTATGGTTAAAGGTGGTGGAGTTAGAAACACCCGAATATGTCGGGTGCGTGATTGGGCTTTAAAAAAGCCCCCCTTGTTTTTAAAACAGGGTTGCCTTGTTTATAGTGATGGAGCGCTTTGTCACTGTAGACGAATTTTCATCGGGATGGAACCCGGTGCGGAGATGT
>CAIVFQ010000013.1 GCA_903905285.1 uncultured Alphaproteobacteria bacterium | reverse complement strand
CGGAAGTCATGTTGGCGGCACTGGGGAAGTTGCCTAACCTGTTATCTGGTCTTGATGCCAAGCCTATTGCTGTCATTCATGATGAGGTAATCGTGGAGTCATCCTTTGAGGAGGCCCCTAAGGTCATTAAAGCTCTTGAAGAGGCTATGGTACAAGGCATGTTAGATGTTTTTCCAACAGCGAGTACCCTAGGGCTTGTAGAAGCTAACATGGCGAGTTCTTGGGCGGATAAGTAATAATGGTAAAAGGAAGGGCAAGCCTCACAACATGAAGATAAAGAGGGGAGTTCATTGTGGTATGTGTAGTCCCCTCAATCAACATTGCCAAACATGTTATCCCAGAAGATATTAACCATTCTTGTGCAGCGACAAACCAATTATTTTTTCTGAAAGTACTAGGGTTGAGTGCCGACATTCCCGACACTATAGGAGAAATCCGATTATTTTTTCCCGAAGTGCTAGAGTTAGATACCGACATTCCCGACACACTGTCAGAGCAGGCAAGATTTTTTCCCGAGAGTCTAAAGTCGTGTACTGACATTCCCGACAGTATTGCATCTTCTCCAATATTTTTTCCTAGAAGGCTAGAGTTGGGTACCGACATTCCCGACACTGTGGATGAAGGATCATCATTTTTCCAAAACGTCTAGAGTCACGTATCGACATTGTGGAAGCCTCTTTAGCTCATGCCACTAATGTCATTAGAGTCCTTGAGGATGTCATGATTCAGGGCATGTTGGATGTATTTCCAAAGGCAAGCACCGGCAGCTTTGTTGAAGCTCATATAGCAGATTCTTGGGCGGATAAATAGTTCTTATGAGGGGAAATACCCCACGGTGCCTATGGTTATTGTGGTTATTTAATCATGGATAAGCACAAAGAAACCCAGCATCTTGGCCAACATAAGAAAAATACCCCACGGTGGGTCCTGTTATTCCTGCTTTTAACAGGGAAATAAATAAGGCAAGGGGTGCCCTCGATCATTGCGGGGCACCCCACATATTGACCTAAATAAGGGAAAGTGGCCCCGGTGGGCGTTGTTATTGTTGTTTTTAACAACGTCATGGCAATAGAAGGCAACACCATAAAAAAGCAAGGAAAACTAAGGTTCCCAGGAGATTTCGGGTTATTTAAACAGCGCCATATCAAGGAAAAAACAGCAAAATAACAAGCGAAGAACAACGGGTTAGAAAATGAGGATCAATGACGAAACAATGGCCTAGGAACCACAAGATTATGGTGAAATATACCAGGGTTGCACCTTAATGGGAGGGTTGTTGCTCAAGAATATCCAAGAAATTGCAAGAATGTGCAAGAATGTGCAGGAATGCATTCTGGTTGCATTCTGGTTGCAGTCTTGCATTCTGGATTTTAAGGATGGCAAGATGGCAACCCTTTTTGCCGTCTTGTTGAAGAGGAAGGCGCAGGAAAGGTATTTTTGTATAAGATTGACGGCTCTCTGCATATTTGGCTTTTGATATTTTCAAAAGGCTTAAATGGTAGGCATGCGGTAGAATAATGTTATTGTCTGATTGGGTTGGGGCTTGCAAAGCTCTATTTCTTTAGATTTAATGTAGAAAGCCATCAGATTTAAAATCTTATGCTCTACTAAAGCCCCCAAAAAATCACCCCCACGAACCCAATTCCCAACTCCATCCTAAACGATCAATCACATAGAATGCCGTACCAACTCCACTATCAATTTTGGTATATGTTTTAACCCCGGGGGGATCGGGAGGAGGGTGTCTCGATTCTTATGCTTCTGATGGTATGGTTGTGTAAGGCCTCATCGATAGGCGTTTGTTAAAACCCAACCAACAAGAACCCCTTCCACCATTTGACCAAGGTTTTTTCTGTCTAAGTTGGCGACAAGTAATGCTCATCCCTGTGTGTTAGGTTAGACTAACGCACATTTTGAGCCGCTTGTATTTGTTAGGCCTTTAACAATTATTCCCCCAACAAAGTTCAAGAACGTTTTTTGCCATCCCATGCAATTACCTTCTCGAAACATCCCCATCTTTAAAGCATCCCATGAGCTCAGACAGTTATTGAATGAAAAATACAAGAAAATCTTTGACCAATGCATAATTTGATCGATGGGAGCAATGTTAGCGTATTGCCTGTTTTTGAAAAAAAGTATCTGACTCAAACAAAGTATGCTAAAAGATTTTGTAACGAATGACTTCTTGCGTTACGTTGTTGATGGGGTCTTCTGCCGGCAAACTATATTTTAAAAGGACATCGTCCCATGCCGTCACTCTTTTCTACGCATTCTGGCCTTCAACAACCTCCTATTTCTAACGAAGGCCTCGTTGCACCTTCAAAACTCCCTGGTTATCGATGGTGCACATATTTCGTTCTTTATAGCTTTTTCTTTCAAACCTTATGGCCCAGTGTGGCGTTTGCCATGGATGGGGGCGGTGTTGAGGTTTTAAGACCTCCGTCTCCGTTAGGGTTTCGGATTGGATCGATCGGACGTCCCGATTCGCCGCAGTTGAGTTTAGAGGTTTTTAGTGACACCGAAGAGGAGAGCGACGACGAGGGAGGTCGTTCTTCTCCTCCCCGATTGCCTCCTCAAAAAGCCTTGTTTCAAAAAACTTTTCATCCCAGTGATATAACAGCGACGGTTGCACCTTTACTGGCAACGAGGGCTCTCTATGGTCAATTGCAAGTCAAGACCGAGGGGATTGAGTGGTTTGCCCAAGGGTTATGGATGACCATCAACTGGCAGGGAGAGTTGTTGGTGAGGGGGGATGAGCGAGCAACAACGGCTCCTCAACCTGTCATTTTACAAAACGCTCATAAGGTTTTCTTGGGGGAAGGGCTCTCTATCAATCATCTAAAAGTCACCAGCCCTTTGATCGTTAATTTAGGGAAGGATAACCGTATTGGCCTTTTAGAAGCCATAGCCATGTGGGTGTCTGCAGGAGGAGATGAGGAAGGAGCAGCACAGCCCCCTTTATTTCAAAATGCTTTGGGAGCATCCCTGACGGTTAAACACGCTGTTCTGGGAGGGATGCAATGGCAAAACCAAGGCCAATTCTGTTTGTCTGGTGGCGGCGTGTTTGATGCAGGAGGAGTTCCTGTAGAAAACATTGGCCCCTGGCAGTTTGAAGAAGGGGCCAAACTAACACAAGCTTTGTCAGTATTAAATACGGGGTCTATGGCTGGAACCGGTAACTGGCACTTAGACGATGTCGGCTTGGTGGTGAACAACGGAACCCTTGGACAGGGAACGGATACGCTCCACCTGAAAGCGAGTTTTTTGCGTAACAACCATCAGATGAAGCCAGCACAGCTTAAGGGTGTTGTAATTAAGGGGGGAGAGAACCATGGCCAGATTGTCACCTCTGGGAACACGCACCTCACGTGTCTTGGAGACTGGCGCAACAGCGCTGGAGCTGTCATGCACAGTCAAGGTCAACAAACAGTGTTGGTGCTGCGTGATCTGATTAATGGCGGCCGCATCACAGCTTTAAATCAGACAGTAACGGTGAAAGGGGTTACCTATAACACAGGCTTAATTGAGGGAGGTGTTTCAGGACTCACGTTTGGGCATCTGATCAATGAAGGAATCTTGGGCGCAGAGACAAGCCTTTCCCTAAGCGTTCAAAGTGGCAAGAACACTGGCGATATTGCCAGTCGGGGACGCCTAGGTATGTCTGTTTTGGCAGGTGCATCATTTGAAAATGATGGCAAAATAACATCACAACAACAGCTGGATTTGATTCTACAAGGTAAAATGGTTAATAAAAAGATCGTGACCTCAAAAACCATTTTGGAAACCACTGGTGAGGGGTCTTTAGAAAACCATGGCACGTTTCAAGGGGATCAGAAGACAACGATTGGCCACGCGGAAACAGACAATCATGGATTGATGGTTGAAAAAGGGGCTGTCCATCTAAAGCCGACACGGCGGTTTCATAATCATTTAACAGGAACCGTTGTGTCTGCGAGCGGCATGACAGTCTCCGGTGCAGGAGATATCACCAATGAAGCTGGCAGTGATGATGCACCGGGTTTTGGGGGAAAGGACATTGAGTTTACAGACTATCGAGGTGTCTTCAAAAACAAGGGAGGACGTCTCACAGCTGAGCATCAAATCAAGGGGGTAATGGCAACGCTGATCAATGAGGGATTGATCCAAGCGGGTGCTGGGTATGCCTTAACGATTGCCCGTCTGGTGAATCGGGGCGTATGGCAAGGACAGGGACATGTAACGGTTGGTGAAGGGCGCAATTTTGGCAGCATTGACGGCGTTGGGTTGCAGGTGACAGTTCAACGTTCATTGGTCAATGAAGCTTCTGGGTCAATGGCGGTGCAGTCTGTAGATGGGGCTGGGACTTTTATCAACAACAACCTATTAAAAGGGCAAGGAACCAAAGCACAACCCATGCCGATTGCTGTTGCCACTTTTGAAAACCACAAGACTTTTGATCCTGGAGAAGCGGTGACGTTTACAGCGGGTGTTCAAACCTGGCTGAATGGTGAACAAGGCGTTATTGACGTTGATACTGTCATCTTTGCAACTGCCAATACTTTATCAGCACAAACCCTCAATCAAGGGGTCTTAAAAGCCAAGCAGTTGAGTCTAGAGCGATCGCTGGAGAATGAAGGATCTCTCACAACAACCCGTCTCATCGCCAAAGCCGCTTCCCTTACCAATAAACAAACCGCAACCTTAACCGTTTTAGGCCGATCAACGGTTGCTCTTCAAGACTTCCTCAATGAAGGTCAGGCCGTTTTCCATCAAGCGGTTTCTGGCTCCATCACCCGCATCCATAACAAAACAGCCGTCGAGTCTTTCGACGCTGCCAAGACAGAAGATGCAAGAGATCGTCTGGAATTTAAAGCACTCAACACGCTCACTGGCACCTCCTTGACAAACGATGGGTTACTGTTAGCGCCCCAAGACTTAGGCTGGGCCGGTGCTGATATCAACAACAGCGGTGTTCTGGTGACGCGCTCAACAACCTTAGGTTTCACCCGTCAACTGGTTAATAAAGGTTTATGGCGATGGTCTCAGGGGGATTTGGATACGACAGGGCGTCATATCTTAAACCTCAACACTTTTGAAAAAACGACAACACCCAACGCTCCCTATAAAGTCTTAGCGCAAGCCTCTTTGCCAACCGATCAAACAACGACCTTTCGATCAGGAACTTTTGAAAATCGAGGCCAGTGGCTCGGACAGGCACAACGTGTCATAGCGGCCAAACTCATCAATACAGGTTCCGTTGCCTTATCAAGTTTGGTCTTTGATGTGGATCACTTGGTAAACAGTGGCACCTTTCAGGTCAGTGCAGGTAATCTCAGTGGACGCATAGGCGTTTTGGATAATGACGCCATTCTCCAGGTTTTAGTCGGTCTCTTTGATGTGACAGGGACAAGGGTGACTAATAGGGGTGAACTACATGCCCATTTAGGCGTTCACTACACAGGCTCAACCCTTCATAACCACGGGAAGATTTTAACGCCCGAAAGAATGAGACTTCGGTTAAGTGGGGCAGTCCAGAACACCGGCCTCCTCCAAGCTGATGGGGGATTTGATTGGCACGTTAAAACGTTTGATCATCGACACGGGAAAATGATCGGCCACATCAAAAATCAACAGAGCACCCTCATTGTCACGGATAAACTGACAACCACCAAAGATGCGGATTGTCAGTTGCATGGTCTCGATTTAACAACCAGAGAGTGGGATCATAGTGGCACCTTAAGTCTCAGTGCGGCGTCTTCTTTAAAACCGGGAATATTTAAACACAAAGGGGTTGTGGCCGCTGTTGACAACATCTATACCCTTCTCACTCTGGTTACGGATGACCTGCAGTTGCAAGGGGTCGTGGCTTTTTATGATATGGATGTGCGGGCAGGACGAGCAACCTCAACAAGTGAGGGGAAGCTTATTGCCGGCAACAGACTCGGTTTTAAGGTGGATGGAGATTACAACCATTATGGTTTGTTTCAAGCTCGGGAGTTTGACTATCAGGGGAGATATGCTTTTTCTGATTTCAACAATTATGGCCGGGTCCTGAGCTCCTCTCAAACATCTATTCGAGCGCACTTTCAAAACAAAGCCTCTGGGGCAGCTGATTTGACCGGTGTGACGTTCTATATGGGCGCATGGCAGGAAAAAACATTCATTAATGAAGGAACACTTCGATTAGCCAAGCTTCAGTCTTTGGGGGAAGGCACAAACGGACGGGTAGCGAAGGAGAATGAAACGGGTTTAGTTGATATTATCAATCGTCGAGGGGCCAAACTCATTTTTGAAGACTGTGGCCTTGATTTTGGTGTTTCGGAAGACAAAAAAGGATTAGAGCTGAAACGCCGTGGTTTTGCGTTTGGAAAGGTCACCAATGACGGGACCATTGGCTTTGGGATGGGAACGTATCATATTCGGGACGATTTTGAGAACAACGGCACCCATCAAGTATTGCCGGGTCAAGACCTATGGTACAAGGATTTGATCAATCATGGTGAGATCAACTCCCCTCAAGGGAATTACCGCATCGATCATACCCGCGGCAAAGTGACCAAGCTTGGAAAAGTCCGGGTCAATGGCGAACTCCTCTTGCAACTGGGGGACAAAGAGGATGCGGGCAGTGTTATCGCCAACAACGATATTGCCGCCACCGGAGACAACCCTGTCCATAAAGTGCGAGTTGAAGCCAAGACTTTTACGGCGCCTGGTAACCTAAACCTACCGGGTCGTTGGGAATTTGATGTTACCAATTTTGTGTGTCCTTACCACGTTAAAGCACCTCATCTGAAGATTTTGGCGGCGTACCTTGAAACAGGCAATGACCAGCGGTTTGGGTATATTGAATCTGCGGATGGGATCTTGGATATCTGGGTTCGCAAACTCAAGAATACCCATGGCAAGTTATGGGGAAAGACAGGCGTTAAGCTGATTGTCGAAGATGGGGATTTGGAGAACGGTGCCGCAAGACAGATTCCTGACCCAACGGGATCTGGAATTATCTATGGCTCGAATGGATCGGCTATTGCGAGTAATGGTCGTATTGATATTGAGGTGAGAAGGGGTAATTTCAAAAACATTTACGGTGAAGTCTATAGTGTGCAGCCCTTTGATATTCAGGTGGAGGGAGTTTTACTGAATAAGGCAGGACATATCCGCAGCGGCACATCGGGGAAAATCAAAGCCCGACGCCTAGAGGTAACCAGGGAAGATCAGGGGGCAGCCAACTATGTGGCGAGTTATACAACCCATGTTCGCAAAAGCGGCTGGGGCCCTTTTAGCAGTCGATCAGAATGGCAAGAACCAAATTACGCCACACGATATTGGGAACAATCAAACGAAGGTATTGTTGATATTACCAAGGAAACACCGGGAGCGAGTGGAAAACTAGACTTGGATTGTCCAGAGGTGTTTGTCACCGCTTCCTCTTTACTCGCCAGTGGCCTGATCTGGAGCGAAGTTCATCAGGCCCATGTTTTTGATGGAAAAACACTCCCGACAGGATTCCATGTGCACGATCGCAATGGTCATGCAGGTACATTGAAAGCCCGTGATGGCATCCATGCCAAAGCCGGGTCGATGACCATTACCGGTAGTGGATCAGGTAAGTTTGTGCATATGAGTGCGACTGACTTTTTATTGGAGTGCTTAAATATAAAACGGCGCGACGATTTGCCAAAAGTGGATTTAATCGTCGATTTGGTCAAATTGATTGCACCTCAGTCCACATCCCAAGGGTTTATCCAAGATCGGGGTTATACGCTGAAAGGCAAACCTCGCTTTGGATATGGTGTTCCTCTGGACCAAGAAGCCCCGGTCGACAAAGCTTCTTTGGTGTTTGCGGGTGAACGACCCCAGGATGGTGCGAGAACCGAATATGCCATGGAAAGTGGCATCATGAAGACACTTGTGCGGACCCTGTTGAGTCATGCAATGGGTCTGGAAGGATTAAGGGATGACATTATCCAACGCCTTCACCTCAGTGCCCGTACAACCGGGCAGGAAGTTATTTCTGAAGAACAGATTAGAGAACTCTTAAAGAAGAAACTGGAAGCTTTCATTGTGTGGAAGTCTCAACGGGTCTATCACGACCTTTATGAAATTGCCCGTCGCCGAGGAGACGTGATCGCCCTTCAAGACGAGGTTGAAGCAGAACTCCATCCTCATTTAATGGTTCCGGCTTCTGTTCAAGATTATCGGGCCGAGGGTGGCGGAGCCTTGGTGGATGATAGACAGGGGGGAGAAGGCGTTAAAGTCGATGCCGAGAATGCGCAGTTTAGGAGCTCTTATGTTGAGGGCGAAGAGTTTGAGATCAATGGGCGCAAGATGTTTGAGGCTGAGACCACAAAGTATGTTGTGATTGAACGGTCTGGCGATACAGTGACAACGCGAGAAATCTTTAAACCCCAAGCGATCTTCATGGGTCGATTGAGAGGCAGTGCGGTAGGAGGAGATCATTACCGGGCGGTTGGGGTTGACTTTGTCACTGGAGAAGGAGGTGGGCGGTATGAATGCCTGCGCGGTGATAAAGAAGACGTTGCCGCTGTGGCAACGACGACAGTGGAAAGGCATGAAACCAAAAGAGGCAGAAAAGTTTGTGGTATTTCTGTTAGTGGGGATCGTACCACTGTCCACACCTCAACCTCTCAACAACTGCTTCAGACCCGGTATCGCTCGTTAGGCGGCATTGAACATCATGTTCCAGCAGGCACGCACACGCGCATAGGCGTGGTTAATGATGCACAAGGCGGGGAATTGGTTTATGACGCTCTGCGTCATATCGGCGATGCAGCTGCAGCAGTCCACACGCAGTCTGTCGCTACTGAGAAAACAACGGTATTTGGAGGAAGCTCTCACAGCCACTATCAAGAAGCAGCTTCCTTTGCCCCCAACATATCCCGGTCAACGGTTGGTGTCAGATTCGAAGGCCAAACGGGCGATTTGAGAGGGGAAGTTTTTCAAACGCCGAAAGTCACGGACAAGCTTAAAAAAACATTAAGAGTTGGGATGGCAAAGCGGGAACTGGCCCATCGGTCAAGCTCAAGCCGAGGCAACATATTTGGGGCCGCCTCCGTGGATGTCCAAGGGGGTCAGGAAACGGGCCTTCCCTCCGTATTAATGGGCATTGACGGCGGAAAGGTCGATTGGTTTAGCGATACAGGCGATACCCTCGTCTGGTCCAGCGTCATTGCTGAACATGTGGGCAAGATGGTTGTCAAAAAGAACTTTATTGAAGAAACAGAGGCCTTGAAGGCTTGGGAACAGGTCACGAGGGAAAGTGCAGGATTCTCTGCACCCATTTTAGACAAGAAGATCCAAGACCCTTTGAGTTCCAGCATCCATGGTCTAGAAAAAGCTGAACATGGGGCTGATCAAGCAGCTGCCACACTGAAGACAGCGTCTGATGGCATTAAGGCTGGAACCGACGGATTTAAGATATTGCAGGCTTTGAAGTCCGGCAATCCCCTAGATGCTTTGGGAACGCTTCTGGGCCGGTGGACGACCGTGAGTTTCAATATGAGCACCAGTGAATCCTCACAGCGACAAAGTGTGGCGCAGCCCGGTGTTCTCAACTTTGAGGTCTTGGTCTTAGATAACACCCATTCTCATTTGGAAGGCCATCTTAAGGGTAAAACGTTGGTGGCTCTTTGTGACAAACTTACGACAGGGCCGATGGTCAGTACCGCCGAGAGCCAAGCGGAAGAACGGGGGGGTGGCGTCTCCGGTAATCTTTTAACTTTGTTTACGTCTTTGCCGACCTTGAGTGTTCACGAATCTTCTGGTCACACCGAGCAGACAACCCATACACCCACAACGGTGACGGTGGATAAGTTATTTCTTCGTGTTAACAACGCTGTCTTCAGTGGCACGCAGATACGAGCCAAGTTGGTGGATGCGATTATAAAAGGAAGTCTCACCATTGAGTCTGTTCTCGATACCTTCCGTTCTACTCATAAAAGCTTAGACTTCAGCACTTCTGGGGATTTTAGGATTGAAGATCAAGAAAAGGTTAAAGACAAGATCAATGCCATAGCCTCTCTTGTAGGAACCCAGCAGTTTTACTTACAGGTCGGTCAAACCCTCTTAACACGATCGGCTGAATATGGGTTCAGACCCGATGGATCCGTGGCGGATGTTGAAACGGTGAAGACCGTGGATGGTCGGGAGTTTTACCTCAGACCGATTCCGGAAGAGCTTGATGAGTTTGGTGATGGATCGTCAGGGCGGATAGGAAGGTCTCTGGGATTGGCTTTAGGGCTCAGTGAAGAAGAGATGGCTCCGTACCGCCAGGGGTTGGAAGCCATTGCCAAACAGGGACTTCGGCCAAAAGGGAAAGCCGAGAAGAAGCAGGTTCAGTTTGCGGATGCTGAAGCAGGACCGGGAGCGATTAAAGGCAAACCACAAACCTGGTTATCACAATCTTCACCCTTTAGTTTAGAAACATTTTTAAACGGCATTGCTGCCACCAAAAGAATCAGAATTAACGTTTGGCAAAACCAGAATCGAGAAGGCCAGGTTGAGCATTTATTGACAGTAGGGGCTGAGGATACAGCCTCCCACAAGGTGCCAGAGGTTAACCTTTATCGAACGGTTGATCATTATGATTTGTTAGAGACTGACCCTAGCCGTATCGAAGCGGCTTCTTACCAGACGGAACATCTGCAAGAACGGGATGAAGAATCAGGTACCGTCATCAACATGCCTATCGGTACGGCCCTGACGCTAGCTGCCCAGTTGAGTGAGCTCCAGGAGTTGGTTAGCCAAGCGCATAACCAAGCTAAAGAAGCAGGAGCTACTGAGCAAGAAGCGTTGGAAGCAGCCGGCAAGGTGAAGGAGGTTGTCGAAGGAATCCAAGACACAGAGACGGCCTTGGCTGCGGCTGAAGCTAAAGCTGTTGAAAAAGTTCAGCAAAGGCAAGAGGCTTTGAGAAAAGAAAAGGGTGGTGGAACATCTCGGTCTTCCCCAGGACACAGCTTGTCTTCTCAACCGTCTGTTGACTTAGGCAACCCCTATGACAACTTATCTAGTCCAATTTATGACGATATTGCTCGGGACCTAAGGGCAGAAAAACTGCAAATATTGCAGGCGAAGATTGCTGATTTAGAGCGGCAGCAACCCTCTGGAGGTGTTGCGGTTCAGGCTTTCACCTATTTAAAAGAAACGCTAACCGAGCAGATGGCAGCTGCAAAAGCTGATCCTTGGGGAGCAGTTAGAGGAGCCGCAGAGTTTATCCCATTTGGCATAGGCACAGCGGCATATGCTGGCAATGCACTCTCTGACCTTGCTGATGGAACTAAAACAGGTGGAGAAGTTGCCTTTGAAGCATCAGTTGCTTATTTCACTGGAAAGCTTGGGATATTAGCGTGTCGTGGAATCAAAGCCGGAGCAAAGATGGCGTACAAAAAAGGCGCTCCCATCGTTGAGTCTTTTGCTGAGAAAATGAGTAAGGCAGGGAAAGGCAAAGGAGTTGCCGCCGAATCTTTAGGAAAAACTAAGGCTCATGGAAATTCTAGACAGTATGTAGGTGATACTCATGTGTACGTGATAAGAGATGATGCAACAGATCAAATCTATAAGGTCGGGGAAAGTATGCAGGGCCTTAATAAACTTGGATTGTCTAAACGAGCAGAGGCCCAAAGAAGACAATTGGAACGCATAACAGGAAAGCAATTTAGAACGGAAATTCGTGAGGTTTTTGATTCGAAAGATTTAGCAAGATCCTGGGAGACTCGAACTATTGAAAGATTAAGAGGAAGATTTGGAGCTGACAGACTGCCTGGAAATAAAGGAAATAGATAATGCATGATCCATTTGATAGAAGAATAAGTTGTGGGGCCACTGATTTAGTGAAGGGACGTGTCAAAAACGATGGCAAGATTCGAATTAATATAAAAACGCACCTCGAAGTTTTTTTGAAAGCACATAACTACTTCCAAGGAGCACCCTTTTTGTGGGTCGGCTTATCTTATCGATATGGAATCAAAAATGACCTTAAACTTGAGTTTCAGCGTATAAATAAAACCCACGGGGATCTACCTGTTGCCCTTGAATTAGATATGGAAATTTTAAAGTGGGCAGATCAAAACGACTTAGAATTACTACACGATATTTTTTTGATTGCAGCTTTAGAGGCTTTGATCCAAGTTGCTCAGAAATACAAACTGCCTATAGAACCTTTTCTTGAAGAGCGAATCAAATATGGCAACATTCCCAATACTATAGAGGAATGCAAAACTTACAAACGACCTAACATGGCCGTTATAACCAACTACGGAGAAATTAATCAAGCAGAGATAACAAGTGCATAGGCCGGAGAGAATCTGTCTCTCTTGTCATATATAGCCTAAACCCTATAGAGTTCAGAAAACATCACCTTTTTAAAGAAAGAAACTCCATAATGTCTTAATTATATCAACTGCAGCGTTGATGCTGCAGGCATGTGGTTCTGGAAGAACACTTGTCTTAGACCCCGTCAAAAATCCTCATCAATCGGGTGGTGTTCGTATTTGTTCTACACAACCTACAACCGAAGTCCCAGAAGAAATAAAAACAAGCTTTGAGGAATTGTTGAGAGAAAAGCTATACAAGGAAGAAGGTGTCAAAGAAGGACCAGAGACAACACTAAATTATCGTTTTATTCAGCTGAACGAGGGGAATCTATTTAAGCGTTGGTTCTTAGGAGGCCTGGGCAATTCAGGAGAAGGAACTCTTACGACAGAAGTAATTTACTTGGATAAAAACAATAACGTGATTGGAAAAATCCATACGGAAGGCAAAATTGGCAGCGGTATGTTTGGGGGAGGATTCTCAAATGCTATTGAAACAGCCGTGGAGCAGATCGTGCAATATACTATGGCAACGTTCAAGCCAGAAATTATTAAGAAGTAGACATTTCAGAGATACCGGGCTGATTATTTGAGTCCTTCGGAGTAGATACAAAATCCTATGGACCTCCTACAATCGTGTAGTGACCACCTAATATAATTTATAAGGAATATATTTTATGAGCAGAGAATTAAACATCGGAAATCTAACAAAACTCTCAAGCATTGAAAAGACAAAAGCAGATAAATATTATATGGAGACATTTGAAAGGATGGTTGATGGCAGAAGATTCATTTGGAACTGGAATGCCGCTCTATTCGGTCCTATGTGGCTGGTTTATCGGAAGGCTTATGGTGGTGCATTTGTGATGACGGCCATGGGTAGCATTTTAGCTGGTTCAATCACTTTTTTAATATTGTATTTGGCTTTTCTTTTTGCAAACGACAACAAAAAAGCCTTCTTCCTTTTTACAATTGCCGCCAGCGTTATTACTGGTTTGTCTATTATTGTTGTCCAGGGCTACATAGGGAATTTTTTATATTTTAGATCGCTCAAACGCAGAATCTCACACCAATATCACAGAGCCAACCTCAAAAATATTGATAGGCTGTCTATATTTCTATTTGTTGTAATGTACGTATTTTCTTTGGCCTTCGTTGTTGTTGGGCAATTAATGGCGACTTTAGTATTTTATGTATTTGTTGTTTTAAATATAGTCATTCGTTATCTAGTTGATAGGAGAAAGGTGAGAAAGACCTTACAGAAACCTATCTTTGAAAATGTTTAATGACTTACGCTGCCCAATGCAGAAAAAAAACAGAAAAAATTAATCGGATAGAGTTATCACTGTCAACGACAAACTGAAAATACACCATGGTAGGCTGAATTTTATAATTTTTCTTTGAAAAGAGAGGACTACAGTGCATGGTTCAAGATGGCTTGTGTAGCTTTCTCGACGGAATCTCTGACAGGATCAATGTTTAGCCGAGCATAAACAGCTGTAGATTGTGTGCTTTTATGTACCAAAGATTGGTCAATCATAAAATCGTTAGCCCCAGTGGCCGCTTGCCAGCTTCCAAGTCGTATTGCTTCCAGAGGACCCTCTTAAAGTGTCTTTCTTTGTGAGTCAATGCTAACGCCCTTGTTTCCTTAGCTTTTTATGAAAATTCAGACCGGCCTAAGTAGTTTGGAATGTGTCTCCCAAAGGTAGGTTATGATAGGAAAAATTAAATAAAATTAAGCTAGATTTTTATAATAAAAACACGATTTGTAAGCGTTCACCGGTCTGCAACGTAGGAAAACAGCCATTATTATCAAACCAAAAAGAACAAATATTGGGGGAAATTCATGAAAAAATCATTTTTTGAAAAATATTTTGTTGAGCAAAATCCATGGTTCCGCCGTGAAAGCCACTCTTTTCCTACATGCACAGAACAATAAACAAAAGATGATCCTCATCATCTACCCCTGAACGCTTACCACGATTTTTATTATGGCTAAAAGCAATGGACATCAGCTATCAGGAAGCTCTTGTTTTGTTAAAAACCACGGTTGCAAGAATTGAATGATATATGCCTTGGGAATTTTTCCCTTTACTCGCAAACATTCTGGCTAATGCTGCCGACTGTTAAGGAGTTAGAGGGAAATGGCCTCCTGAAGCTACTGACTTTTGAAGGTATGGAGGCATTTATGCAACGCAAGTTAAACTTAAATTCCTACGTCATGGTTAATGATAATGCCATGAAGATATATTCATGAATAAACGCGTAAATTCTCAATTTTAAGTTTTAGGCGAGTAATATGGGGCGAATTTTCTGAAAGTCCTGCTTTAGCTATATGGAGAGCTTCTGTTAGTAAAGTATTAGCTTGAACTTCAAGCTCTTGCAATGTTTTCGTATTTTCTGTATCTCCATAAGTTTTTGATTTTTTGAGAAAGAGTTGTGCTAGATCTTCTAGGACCTTATAACTGTCTGTATGATCATTTGCTTTCAATACGTCTAAAGCTTTATAGAGGTATTTTCCAGCTGTTTCTAGATGCTCTTCTGACAAATATAGTTGTCCTAAGGTATGTAACAGACGCGCTGTTTCAATATGCTTTTCTCCGTAAAAATTTTGATAAAGCAGAAGAATAGGGTGGAAAAGTTCTTTTGCTTCTTCGTAATATCCTAATTCTTTATAAACGGCCCCTAAATACGTTTTGGCTCGAGAAAGTTCTATGCAATGCTCGGGCAAGTTCTTTTTATAAATTAAAAGACTCTTTTCAAGACATTCTTTAGCTTTTAGGTAATCTCCCAAATCTCTATAAACATTTCCTAAATGAGCCAATGCCCAAGCAAAAGCGACATGATCCTCAGGAATTCTTAATTTATACAAAGAAAGACTTTTTTCAAAAAATTCTTTGGCTTTCTCAAGGTTGCCCAAATCCCTATTCACATTTCCTAAACGAGCAAAAATTCGCCCTATTTCGACAAGCTGTTCGGGAAGATATTCTTGATAAATAGCCAGACTTCTTTTATATAATTCATGAGCCTTTTCATATTTTCCGAGATCTCGGCTGACATTACCTAAGTTTGTCAAGGCCCACGCGAAAGATATATGATTTCCAGGCATTTTCTCTTGGTAAAGAACTAATGCCTCTTCAAGAGAGACTCGAGCCTTCTTATAGTCTCCTAGGCTTCTATACGCAATTCCTAAATGGACAACTGTTTGAGCAATCCCTGCACAATGCTCAGGGCAATATTGCTTATAGACCAGAAGGCTCTCTTGCAGAATTTCTATAGCTTTACCATAGTCTTCTAATTCATTATAAATAATTCCCAGATATCCTAATGCTCGTGCAATACTCAATTTGTTTTCAGGAGTATATTTTTTGTAGAGACTTAAGCTGTCTTCCAAACAACTTTTAGATTTTTTGAATTCCCCTAAATCCCAGTAAGTATTTGCTAAGTAGAATAGAATTTGTGCAGTTCGTGGCTTATCTTCAGGCTTTCGTACAGCTAATTGTTCTGAAAGTTTCTCGAGGATTTGGCGTGCTTCGATGTAATGACCCAGATTATAGTAAACATAACCTAATTCTCCTTTTATAAAGTCTTGTAGGGAGTCGGTGAGCAAATCTTTATGGGATAGAAGCTGTACGTAGTGGCTTTGCAGTATTCTCATTTTTAAGAGGTCTTCTTTGTCGACGAGAGCGGCTGAATATTTTTCTAAACTCCGTGCGATAATTGTAATGATAGGATGGTTTTTGCCTAATTGCAGGAGCCTTGTAAGGCAAAGCAGCATTGTCTCTTGAACACTTCGATGGATGGAATAAGTAGAGACTGAAGAAGGAGAATGGGCTGGCTCATTCGTAATAAGAGAGTATTTTTTTAAATTGTATATAAGATTGTCGACCGCAGGAGGTGTCTTGTAGTGATCCAATAGTTCTTTAGGGATATGCTGAGAATCAATAAGGCTTAGAAGGACCAAAAGATCTCCGAAATCCTTATGAAGGTCGAGGAGTTCTTTGACAATTAAATGAATAATGTGGTAGCGCGTTTTTAAATAATCTCCAACATCCTTTAGCATATTTCGTTGAATGGCTGAAAATTCTAAGTCGGAATTTGTTAAGCGTTCTAAATAGCTAGAATAAGAAATGTTTGTAGTTTTTATGTAATATGCTGCAAGCGAAATATCCAAGGGAAAAGGGGGGATTCTGCTTAAAAATATTTTGGTTTCTTCTTTGCAGAACGTAATCCCTCCCCTTCTGTCATCAGTCATAATCTTAGTAAATAGTGTTAGCTTTTGGTTATCATCAAGCTCACCAATTTGAATCGTATGAGTAATGTGAGAATAACTTTGAATATGGGTATTTCTTGTTGTAATGATAATCTTTCCTTTTCCCCAATGTTTCTGGTCGCAAGGGAAATGTTTCTTAATAATTGAAAAATCCTCAACATTGTCATAGATAAGGAACCAGTTAGGATGGCTTTCCAGTTTTCGTTTAACAAATTTAATAAATTCGTGCTCTCTTTTTTCCGTATTTTTCAGTTCTTTCAACCTTTGTAATTCTTCTTTATCTTCTTGACTATTTACGAAAGTTTGAGCAAGGTTCTCGAATCCTTCTCGGATACTTTCTTTTGTTTCAGCATTAATCTCTCCTATAACGGTAAATTTTTCTTGGAGGCTATATAAACGTGCGATGGTTGTTTTTCCTGTACCTCCAAGCCCTATAAGAGCAACGGTCTGAATATCTTCTTGCCCTTTAAACCTCTCTTTTAGCAAAGCTAGTAACTCAGGACGATGAAGGAGAATAGAATCTGTTGGGAGAGTAAAATTTGAATAAGCCGTAAAAGTCTCTTGGATCTTTTCTAGACCGCCAAGATTATCTTTTTTATGCCATGTAAAAAGGAGATAACTGATAGCTAAGGTGCCGATTGCTGTTATGCTTATTGGCGCAACTTTTTTGCTGAAAAAATAAAATTTATAAAGAAAAGAAAACCGGCGTGGATCAGGTTTTTCTGTCTGTGTGTTAACTGAAATTTTGTTTATAGAAAAAGGAGATTGAGATTCTTCTTTTTCCTTTACAAATTTTAAAGAAAAGAAATCAATCTCCATATCAGGTAGAATTTTTTTGAGTAATTGAAAAAAAGAAGAATAGTAATCAGCTTCATCAAAATAAATAATATCGAGTTTTTTCTCTGAAATCTCTGGATTTTTTAAGGTCCCAAAGAATAAGAAAAACTGTCGTGGTGATGCTGAAATATCAACTTGCTCCACATTTTGGAGTTTTTTTATATCAGATATTACGCAAAGAGTGACAGCATTAGGGTCGAGTATATTACAGTTGCTGTTCTCATAAACTTCTTTCTTTTCCTTCGTAAAATGAATTTTCACACCAGCAATATCCAAACTTTCAGTAATTTTTTTGAGAAGCCATTGATCTTTTTCTTCTACATTCAAACACTGAAAATAAAGGTATTTTTTATGGCCTTTAGAAATCTCGGTTAAAATATTTTCGAAGGTTTTATTAACTGATAAAAGAGAATAGTATTTTTTTATCTCGGGATACTTTTCCGAATGTTCAATAAAATCGATCAGTTGTTCACGAGAAGCAAGGTCTAGTCTTTGTGTAATATGTCTTACATGGCTATCAACCGTTCGAGGCGCCATATTGAGAAAGACAGCAATTTTTTTTGAAGACCGTCCACTGATGATACAACTAATTACGCCGATTTCTCTTGGCGTAAATTTTACACCGTTTATTGTTTTTAAATGATGCAAATAAAATATGTATGGAAGGTGAGCTGACTTGAGTTCCGTCATTTTAGACAGCTCTCCTAAGTTAAATCTACACAGCTATTAAAATTTCTGAAAAGGAAAATAATACCACTTATCCTCCCTTATAGAACCTAGCATATTCTATTCCTCACATGATAAGAAAACAACAAAAATATGAGACTTTTAACTAAAGATAGCATCATTAAGTTTTAGAGTTTTATTGACGTGGACGGCGGCGAAGATGGCGATTGTGATATCGACCATTTGAAGGGACCTTGATACCGTTACTGTTCTTCGACGGAATCTTGCG
>CAIVFQ010000012.1 GCA_903905285.1 uncultured Alphaproteobacteria bacterium | reverse complement strand
GGCCCCCCGTTACCGAAGACCTCTTTTGGGGCCAAGTTAGGATTTAAGGATTTTCAGACCGGAAATTTAGAGATGACATTTTCGTAGCTTTCTTGGGCGTCCCCAATCGATAATTTTGAATAAATCTCAAGGGATTGGCGGCTTTCATGACCTGAATAGGGTTGAATAAGAGCATCTTCGATACCCTGTTTTTTGAGCCAAGTGAACAAAAAATGCCTGAATTTATGAGGGGATAGGGAGTGCTTCATACCAGCTTCCTTTGAGTAAACAGCTAAAATTTTTCTCACCCCCCGATCGGAATAAGGCTTCTTCCAGGAGGGCTCAAACAGATATTTTGCCCCCTTTTGGGATGTTGATTGAGAATGCATGGCCAAAATTTCTTTAAAACTTTCTGGAAACGGAACTATTCGGTCTTTTTTACCCTTTCCTTGATTGATTCGAATCTGGTAGCGATCAAAGTCAATATCTGCGATCAAAATGCGAACCAGCTCTGATACACGGACCCCTGTATACAATAACGTTTTGATCATAATGATGTTTTGCATGTTTCGAGATTTCCAGACAATGGCATAATATTTTTGGACTTCTTCTTCCGTGGGAACATAGGGAAGCCTCTTGTCTACTTGTACAGCCGAAATGCCGAGCTCCCGCCTTAGATGCCTAAACAACTCTCTCATGTAAGTGTAGTCGGGATTTTCCTTATGCAACAGTTTGGCAAATTGCTTGGCTTTTTCACGAACAGGGGTTCTTGTGGTTTCACTCATGGGCTTTTACCTTCAAAAGGGGTGGATCAATATCGAGTCGTACATCCATATTCAGAGATAAAAATCCATAAGGATTGATATGTCCATGAAACAAGGGAGATAGGGCTCGCCTGTCTTCTGGAGTCAAAAGAGACGCCCATTGTGGATCTGATAAGACGATTTGAATCAAAATCGTATTGATATACACCATACTGACTTCAATCAAATGCAGGCACAAAAGAGAAAGTTCTTGATCCTCGGTGTTGTTGGTAGAAATCTCCCCAAGGCGTCCGTAGAAGATAAACCCCATGATGCTATTGACACGTTCCACCACATTTAACGATTCATGAATGTCGATGCGAAGGGGTTCAAAACTTAAATAACGACACAGAAAAATAGTTCGTGCCGCCTTGCCTATTTCTGTTAAGGCCTGATAAACGGAGTTCTCTTTATTGTCTGCACTCAGGCGCCTCATCATAACGTCCGGGTCCACTGTCCTTATTTTAAGGGCAACGGCATGACGGACTGCGTCTCGGTAATGCTGATGAATTGTGTTCCAGTGTATGGTTTCTGAAGCCAGGGCATCGGTTAGATTGGGGTATTCCCCTTTTTTAGTCTTTGATGAACAGTACAATTTTTGCTTGTTGATATTTTTAATACGGGGTAATAAGTCGAATTGGAAAAGTTCGCTAAAACCAAAGCCAATCATGCTTTGACCGTGGGTATCGACGCTGATTTCACGAATATTCATATCGGTATCATGATGTAAAATCCCCTGAATCATGGCTCCGACTTCAGAGGATGAACACGTCTTAAGTCTTGAATGGATACACAGTCCTTTTTTATCAACGTGCCAGTAAATCATAACCCCACGCCCCCCATAACGGGCGTGCCATTCCACAAGAAGATTCTGATCCCACACACTGACCTTTTTTGAATCTGAGGAACAAGACGTGGTGCTGATACCCCAGGTTTTAGGATCTCTGAGCTTGTGAATGGCATTCACTAAATCTTGAATGGCAAACCGAACATTTTGACAATTGATAAAGCGTCGTTTTACATAACGGAGAGTTTCAATCAATTCTTGACCTTCACCAAAACCACTCACACGTTTAAGCCCCGTGTTACTTCCAATACCATAGATATTCAGTAAAAGTCTTTTCTTCAAAACAGGTTCGTTGAGGGTTTCACGAGAGGCGACGCTTTCAAACCGTTTGGTAAAACCAGTTCGAAAATCAGCTTCTTTTAAAACATCAATTAACTGTAAATCAGGCCACCGTCGAGCAATTTCCATTTTAAGAAGTTCTAGATGTTGAGGTTCAGGTTGAGGATCAAAGGGGGTTATTTTGATAGCCCCCTTCTTTTTTCGATCTTTGATAGAAACCTTAGGGTTGTCTAAAATAGAGGAGTTGAGATCACTGAGACTACTATCAACACGCTGTTTGAGATTATGGATAAAGACATTCACATCTTTTGGGAGACCAAGGAGATCAAAATAATAATATTCGTTTTCGTCAAAATCAGCTGGCAGATCCTTTTGGGGGTTACGATATCGAAAGGACAGGTTGACCCAAATGTTTTTAACAGAAAGCGCTGTTTCAAGAATCTCAAACAACGCCATTTCGAAGGCATGCCAATTTATTTTGACCTTTATGGGGTGGGCGGTTTTATCTTGAACAAAAGGCAACCATTGAGAAGAGATCGTGTTTTTCAAAAAGCCTGGATAGTAAAGCCTGTCCTTTAAAGGACTTTCGGTTTTATGAATCTTTTTTACAAACTTCAGGGCTAGGAGTATTTTGGATAATTTAGACTCTGTTTGAAGGTCAAGAACCTCCATCAGCGCCCACACGATGCGGCGATTATTATGGGAATAAAGGGATAGAGCTTTTGCCTTAATTTGGTTTCGGTACCACGGTCTAT
>CAIVFQ010000011.1 GCA_903905285.1 uncultured Alphaproteobacteria bacterium | reverse complement strand
GGGCCGATCAATCGTATGATGCCCGCGTAACCAGAACGCGCAATCGTCCCCTAGCCTGCCAGGCTGTATCGAAGGCTCAAGCTTTAGGGTTATTTTTGGTGATGATGGTTGGCGGCGTTGGCGTTTGGCTGTGCCTAAACTTAACGGCCAAAATCTTGTCCATCCTGGCCTTTGGCCTATTGTTTATTTACCCGTTCATGAAACGAATCACCTATTGGCCTCAATTGATTTTAGGGTTGGCCTTTAACAGTGGCGTTTTGATTGCGTGCGCCAACCAAGGTTCATTGGGAAATGTACAGCCTTGGTTGCTTTATGGTGTGGGCATTTTATGGACATTGGCCTATGACACAATTTACGCCTTTCAAGATATTGATGATGATCAGCTGTTGGGCTTAAAGTCTACGGCTATTCTTTTTCAAAAGTGGCCCCGTTTATTGCCAGCGATTTGTTATGGGGGGATGTTTTCCCTGTTGTATATTTTGAGCGGAGCGCGGCCTTCTTTTTTTATCTTAGCCATTATGTTTTTGGTGGTATTTTTTCGTTTAAAACAATGGAAACCTGATAATTCTGCAGATTGTTTAGCCTTTTTTAAGGAACATGTTTACCTGGGTTTTATCATCTTGTTTTGGTTGTTATACTATCAGTTCTGAATGCTGCTTTTTTGAGAAGAAAAAGGGGTGCAGGGTGTCTTTTTGCCTGCTGCCTTAAGTGTACGAGGGTATAGCCCCCACCCGAGGTTCACCGAGGGTGAAAGGGCAAAACAATTATCAATTGTTTTGCGGGGTGGAAAAAACGAAATTAACCCTTTATTCATTAAGATTAACAAATGGTTAAGGTCTATCATGACAGAAAAATCCACGGAAAATTTTATGTCCTCTTCTGAAGCCTCAACGCCGATGATGCAACAATATTGGCGCGTAAAAGAACAGCACCCAGATTGCCTGCTGTTTTATCGTATGGGTGATTTTTATGAATTGTTTCATGATGATGCCGTCATCGCAGCCGCTGATTTAGATATCGCTTTAACCAAGCGTGGCAAGACAGAAGGCCAAGATATTCCCATGTGTGGAGTACCCGCCCATTCGCACGAGGTGTACTTGGCCAGACTTATTCAAAAAGGCCACAAGGTTGCCATTTGCGAACAATTAGAAAGTCCTCAGGCTGCCAAAGAACGCGGCGCTAAAGGCCCCTTGCGGCGGGATGTGGTGCGCATTGTTACCGGCGGTACGTTAACCGAAGATGGCTTATTGCCAACCAAAACTTATAATTTTCTGATCGCATTATCGCCCATCCATAAAAACAGTGTGGGCGTGGCGGCGGTTGATTTGTCCACCGGCTATTTTACCGTTGAAAGCACAACACCTAAAAATCTTGCGACCGTCTTGGCACGTTTGGAACCGGCTGAGATTGTTTTGCCTGATGCCTTATTACAACATCCTGAGTTGTTTGAAACCTTTGCCCTTTGGAAGAAAAAGCTAAGCCCCCTGCCCCTGGCGCGCTTTGATTTGGAAAATGCCCGCCATCGTTTGGAAAAACTTTACAACGTGAAAACCCTGCAAGCCTTTGGCGATTTTGGCCCCAGTGAATGGCAAGCGGCCGGCGCTGTGGTTGATTATTTGCACATCACGCAAAAACAAAATCTAACCCATATTCAACCGCCCCGGCTTATTCTTGACCAAAGCTTTTTGGTTATCGATACGGCTACGCGTCGCAGTTTGGAATTAACGCGGACTCAAAGTGGCGAGTATAAAGGCAGCCTTCTTGACTGCATCAATCGCACCGTAACAGCGGCCGGTTCACGCTTGTTGGCCCAACAATTAAGCGCACCTTTGTTAGATGTTGATATCATCAACCAACGCCTTAATCAGGTGGCGTTCTTTGTTGAAAACTCTGACAAAAGACACCAAATTCGCGACCTCTTAAAACAGTGTCCTGATGCTGAACGGGCATTAACGTGTCTTTCTATGGGACGGGGCAGTCCGCGCGATTTAGGGGCGTTGAGGCAAACGTTGCGGCAAGCTTTGGTTTTACAAAACCTATGGCCCCTTAGCTCTGCCCCTTTTCAAACCTGGGTTCAGGCGTTAAAGGGTCACGAAGAGATTTGTGATCTTCTTCAACAAGTTTTAAGTGATGAATTGCCTTTGCTAACACGCGATGGTGGTTTTACGGCTGCAGGGTATGACGAACAGCTTGATCATTTTCGCCAGCTGCGCGATAACAGCCGTCAGTTGGTGCAAAATCTGCAACAGCAATACATTCAAAAAACAGGCATTGCTACCCTTAAAATTCGCCACAATCATGTGCTGGGGTATCATATCGACATCAGCCCTAATCATGCGGCCAAAGTGCCTTTTGACTTTATTCATCGGCAATCGTTAGCATCCAGCCTGCGGTATACAACGGTCGAGCTGGGTGAATTAGAAAAGGCGATTCAGTCAGCAGCAACCCAAGCCGTGGCTTTGGAATTGTCTGTATTTGAACAACTTGTGCAAACCGCTCAGGCTCACCATCAGCCGTTGCTGGCGTTGGCCCACGCCTTGGCAGGGTTTGATGTGGCGTGTGGATTAGCAGAGATTGCCAATCAACGGGGTTACACGCGCCCCACCCTTGATCAATCGTTGACATTCAAACTGACGCAAGCCCGCCACCCGGTTGTTGAACAGGCCTTGCAAGAAAGTACATTTGTTGCCAATGACACCCATTTCCACGATAAGCAGCGTCTTTTCCTAATTACAGGGCCGAACATGGCCGGTAAAAGTACGTATTTGCGCCAGAATGCGTTGATGGCAATTTTGGCCCAAATGGGGTCTTTTGTTCCTGCCGAGGCCGCCCATATTGGTGTTGTTGATCGTATTTTCAGCCGTGTAGGCGCCGCTGATGATTTGGCGGCAGGTCAATCAACCTTTATGGTTGAGATGGTTGAAACCGCCACCATTCTGCACCAAGCCACAGCGCGTTCTTTGGTGATATTGGATGAAATAGGCCGCGGCACAGCCACCTATGACGGGTTGGCAATTGCCTGGGCCGTGACCGAGGCGTTGTATAACCACAACCAATCGCGCACCTTATTTGCGACCCACTATCATGAATTAACACGCCTGACAGAAACGCTGCCAAACCTGGCTTGTTTGACCATGCGCATTCAGGAAGATCAAGGACACATTGTGTTTTTGCACCAGGTGATCAGCGGCTGCGCCGATAAATCATACGGTGTTCATGTAGCAGCCTTGGCGGGCTTGCCGCCTAGTGTCGTTGCCCGTGCAGGACATTTATTGAAAACCTTTGAAAACCAAGCCCAAGCTGGCAATCGCCAACTAATAATTCCCTTATCCCCCGCGCCTGTCCCCGTTTCAAAGGTTGAACAAGACCTTAAAGCCTTGGACCTTGATAGCCTAAGCCCCCGGGAAGCTTTGGATATATTGTATCGGTTAAAGCAGGGGTAACCTTTACACCCTTTATTCACTCAATGAGAAGGGGTTACATCAGTCGAAAAAGGCATGACGGGCATTGGCACGTTTCGTTTTTGCAATTCAGGTATTAAAAGGCGATAAAATTCATTCAAGAAAACTTTGCTAGGGTCGGGGATGATTTTGACGACGGCATGAACTTTGGCGTTCCAGTCATCCATATGACTAATGCCCAGTTTCTTTAAGTCACCCTTAATGAATGCAGCATAATATTTGTCGCCTTTAATCTGTTCATAGGCAGCCTGCAGTGCGGCTTCCACTTGTTTTAAATCAGCCTGGAAAGACACACCAAATTCAATATTCGCCACCGAATAATCACGCGAATGATTAATCACATAATTCACTTCAGAAAAAGGAATAGTTTGCAATTCACCGGTCGGATGGCGCAGGTGAACACATCGCAGGGATATGGATTCCACCTCGCCCTTAAAAGCACCAAGGGTGACAACGTCGCCCACGGCCATGTTGCCTTCGAACAATGTCATAACACCATTAATTAAATCTTTCACCAACGTCTGCGACCCAATACTGATGGCAAGACCGATAACGCTAAAGCTGTAAATAATGGGCATGATATTAATGTTCAATTCACTCAGAATTGACAGGGCTGCTAAAATAATTAATATCCAATGGACAGTGGACCGAATAATGGGCGAGACGGTTTTGATAACAGAAACGGTGGTGCTTTGGCTGTGTTTGTCTTTATTCAGAAGGGGAATTTTTTCGGTATAGTAGGCAACAAAATGATTAATCAGCCGCCGAAGAACCATATAAATAATCAAAATCACCAGAATTTTTAAAAGGGCCCGAACGGCAAACAAAATGTTATCGCGCTTAACCCACTGGCATGCAGACGCCCACCAGTCTTGGGCATTAGGGGCAACATTCACAGCATTACAAGAACTGCTTCCTTTGTTTTTTAAGCTGTCGATGGCTTTTTGACGTTTCTCGGGATTTTCAAGAATTTCCAAAAGCTTTAAGGCTTCTGCACTGGCAACGGCTTTTGCAGCCTGGGCTTCAGCAGAGTTTTTTGTATGTGTGTTGCTGCCGGAAACGGCACCCCCTAATAAAAACTCTTTTGCTGTTAGGGTATAATCTTGGCCAGCTTTTTCATCAGCCTGAACAACGCCGATACTCATCAAAGCGAGTAAAAGAATTAGCCTCGAAACTTGAAAGAAATTCACACCCTAACCTTTTCAGACTTATTTTTCTTCCTTTAGAGTGCCATGTTGTTTTACGTGTCGCAATCACAATCACTGTTATTGTGAAAAGTCAAAGGGGGGGGTAAGTTATTCATTCATCAGCCGCCGTCATTCATTCCACGCGTCATCATCGTCGTCACTGTCCTTAGCTGCCACACAGGCGCACTTTTCCGTCTCGCATTATAGGCTTTAATCTGTTCACTCATACTATTTGCCACACCGAATTGACTGGATCTAGAAGATGATGGCTTTTTGGGATTCGTTAATGCTTTGGCTTTTTGATAATCAGCGTTTCTGTCATAAAAATCCGTTTGGTCTGCCGTTTTCTTATCCAGGCACCCTTCTAAAAATGCCTTTAATTCCATTTTTTTCTGCTGCGATGTTTGTTCACATTCTTTTATTCGTTCTTCTGTGATTTGGATACGTTGATACGCCTCTAACAAGCCAGTTAGTTGAGAGGCTGTTTCCAGTACTTCCTGCACTTTGGGGTTGGGTCCTTGGGGAGTTTCATATGGCTTTAATGCATCATTCAAGTCTTTAAGCTTCACTGATAAATCTTTCACAACCTTTTGTTGTCTGTTCCACTCTTGAAACAGTGGTTTGTAAACTTTCTCCTGTGCAACGGTATCCAAATCTGCTTTTCTAAGCTCGAGTAGCTTCACGTGTTCTCGTGTCTTTTCTTCAGTTATTCCTGTCAGTTTCTCATTTTCTGCATCATGTTCACGCTGAATTTCCTCTAGTTGTTCACGGATCCTTTTTTCGGCTTTTATATTCATAGGTGATTGTTTTTGACGGCCACTGGATTGAAGCGCCCCAGCTGATCTTCTTAGGGTTGCTATCTGCATCTGCAAGGACTCAATCGCCTCTTTGGTTGTATTAAGACGGAGCTTAATAAAAACCCCTGGTTTTTTTGCTTTTACATTGCTCTTTTGCGTTTCCAATTCTTTACTTAGGGCTGTTAATCCTTCTGCCATTTCCTCTTTCTGTACTTCTAGCTGTTCGATTTCTTGAAGACTATTTCTTATAGAGTCAAAATCATCCTGAATATTTTTAGGTATTGGCTTAGCAGCAGCTTCAGATGCTGCTCTTTCACGCCACCCCATGGATGATGCAACGATTGGCCCAGAAGGGGGTGGAGGGGGTACAAATCCACTTGAGGGCCCCGTGGGCGCCAGAGACAAAGAACTGATCGTTGAGTTATAATCAACCAACCTATCAGGATCTAACATTACTTTTTGGGCACCGGGATGCCTTACAAAGAAAGTGTAAAATTTAAAAAACTCCAGCCTCTTTAATTCCTCTTTAACGGCATCTGCTGATAAGGATATTTTCAAATGCTTGTAATGAGGCTTGCCCAAAATAGTACTTAGAACTTTATAGGTTTCTTGTATCCGTTCATCCTCTGGCAATGATCTCTCTAGCTGCGCTGCAACGTAAACAATCAAAACCGTTCTTAAATGGTTTAAGGCAAGCTCACCCTTTACCTTACCGCTTATATAAGCTGTTAAAAATTGGTTGACGGCTTGTTCGATTGGTTGTTTATCATCCAAAGCTTCCCGAATCAGAACATGAACCATATTGGTTGACTGCACGGGTGTTGCAGGCTTTTCCGAGATTCCATCACCATTGCCACCGACCAATTCATTGATTTGTTGATTAAGACCATCAAGGCCCACACCAGCAGCATCACCTACTATTTGATTATGCAAAACGATAACGCGCCGATAATCATCCGCGGTGGCAGGGACTGCTAATATCAAGGCAGTGCATAAAGAAAATAGTAAAGCCCGAAAACCTAGCATTCTATTTGCCCAATTTATAAACATCTTCTTTAAATCTAAAACAAAACAGTTTAAGAATTGGTTAACGAAGCGTTTATAGTAAATTCTTTCTAAATTAGCAGGCAGGATGTCATCCCCGTGAAAACGGGGATCCAGAAAAACACCGACTAGATTCCCGCCTGCGCGGGAATGACAGGGTGGGCGGGAATGACGAAGAACGCCGCAATCCAACATATAACGTCTATTAATTTAGAAGAAATTGAATATATTCAAAATAAAAAAAGGAATTGTTTGATGGATGTGGCCTTTTACCAATTAACGTCAACCTCAATGGAAAAAACGTTACCAAAGTTGTTAGAGAAAGTTTACGGCACCAATCAACGCGCCGTTGTTTTGCTTGATTCTCAAGAACGGCTAGAGGCGGTCAATGCCTCTTTGTGGACCTATTCAACCATGGCTTTTCTTCCTCATGGCTGTGAAAAAGATTCCGCTGCCAACGCTGATCGTCAGCCCATTTGGCTAACAACACACTTTGAAAATCCCAACCAGTCTGACGTTTTAGTCATAACGTCAGGGGAAACGCTTAGTCTTGATGATTTAGGATTTCAAAAGTGCCTGGATTTATTCGATGGCAATAATGAAACCGCTCTTCAACAGGCCCGCCAGCGGTATCAATTTTACAAACAAAAGGGCGATGTTTGTTCTTATTGGCGTCAAACGTTACAAGGCCAATGGGAAAACCCCAATGCATAATGCATTGAAAGCATATCTGGTATTCACTAGGTGACTTGAAGATTAGAAAGAACTTTAGTAAAGTCCTTCCTAATTGCATTTTTTTAAGCCTGCTTTTGTATGCCAACTTCGCCTTTAAGTCGCCGCCAATTCAATATAGCTTCTCTTTCTGCTTTGGGTTTATCTCTGGTCGGACTTGCAGGCTGCGGCAAAAAAAAGTCGGGAACTTTTAACATAGGTGTCCTGTCACCCAAAACAGGACCTGACGCCCAAGTTGGTGTCAGTTGTGAACAGGGCGCACGGTTGGCAGCGCATTGCCTTCAAGAAAGCAGCCTTCCCATAGAAATGATATACGCTGATACTGAATCAGGGGTCGATCAAGGGCGCACGAAAGCCGAAAAGTTGATTAGCCAGGGGGCCCATTTGCTGATAGGCGCGCATCATTCGGGAATAACCGCAGCCATTGCCCAGGTGTGTGAACAACGTCACGTTCCCCTTGTTATCAATATCTCTGCTTCGCCCAAGTTGACGCAACAGGGTTACCGATACGTTTTTCGTAATTTTCCAACCACAGAAACGCTGGCGCATAATGGCCTGGGGTTGATGAAGGACCTATTCGATCAAACTCAAACGCAGCCCAAAACAGCTGTCATTCTTTATATTAATGACACGTATGGTGAATCGATGGTTCAGGCGATGCAGGCTGGTATTCCAAAATATCAGCTTCCTTTCACGGTTATTGATTCTTTAAGTTATGATCCGCGCACCCAAGATTTATCGGCAGAAATCACCCGCGTTAAGGCCGCAAAGGCGGATTTGCTGATTCCGATCTCGCGCCTAAACGATGCCATTTTAATGATCAGAGAATGCGTAAAACAACGGTATCAACCCATGGGAATTATTAGCCCGGGCAGCCCAGGCATGTATGAAAAACAATTTTACAGCGTGTTGGGTGAACATTCAGATTTTTGCATGATAAACACGGCCTGGCATAATCCTACCTCGCCTTTTTGCCAAAAGATTATCAAAACTTTCTACCAATTATTCCCTGATTCTCAGTTTGATTTAAACGTTGCCTTTACATTTGAGGCTGTTTGGATTGCAGCGGATGCTTATCGTCGTGCAGAATCAAGTGACCCTGAAGCTTTGCGTGAAGCCCTGGTCACAACACATATAACCGAACGGGTTGTTTACGGCGGCCCTATTGCGTTTGATGCGCAAGGTCAGGCCAAAAACATTCAATCGGTTGGGCTGCAAAATGTTCAAGGGAAACCAAAAATTATTTTGCCCACGGCCCTGGCAGAAACGAAACCTGTTTTCCCTGTTCCAAAATGGCAACCTTCATGATTGTTGCCTTAACAATTGGCATCAATGGCTTGTTGATGGGGTTGGTATACGGCCTGATGGCCTTGGGTCTTTCTGTGGTATTTGGGGTCACCCGCATCGTCAATTTCGCCCATGGGGAAATTTTAGTTTTAAGTGGATTGGTCATCGCCACCCTCTATAACACTTTGGGCATGCATCCTTTATTCACCCTGCCCATTTTGGCATTGGTTTTGTTCCTTGGCGGATATGGTTTGCAACACAAAGTTATTAACCGTCTTTTGAAAACATCTGACCATAGCCAGTTTATTGCCCTTAGCGCGATTGGCATTATTTTGCTGAATCTTCAGCTGTCAATTTTTGGGTCTCAATCACAATTCATTGTGACACCTTACAGTTTGCAGTCTGTTAGTATTGGCCCTTTGTTGATTGATTTTATGCGGCTTGTGGCGGCCGGGGTGGCGCTGTTAACAACGGGAATTTTGTTTTACTTTTTTTATTACACCTCAACTGGAAAAGCCATTCGCGCCTGCGCCGACAATCGTTTCGCCGCCCAGGTGATTGGGTTAGATGATCACCGCCTTTATGCGCTGAGCTTTGGCATTGCGGGCATTGTCTTGGCCGTCAGTGGTTGTTTGTTCAGCCTGTTGATGGATATATCACCTCAGTCTGGCCCCCAGTTAACCCTGTTAAGTTTCACCATTGTGATTATTGGTGGATTGACCCATCAGGCAGGTCCTTTGGTGGGGGGAATTTTTTTGGGCGTGGTTGAGGCTTACACTGCCTTTTATGCCCAAAGTTCCCTAAAGTCGTTGGTAAGTTTTGGTTTGTTAATTCTGATTCTTTTGGTAAGACCGCAAGGTTTATTGACGAGACGTTCATGAAATTATTATACCTCGTCATTGCTTTGTGTTTTTTGGCAGCCCCTTATTATTGCGACGCTTACGTTTTATCGGTTTTAATCTTAGCTTTTTATACAGCCTATGTGGGGCAAACGTGGAACTTGCTGTTGGGGTTTACGGGGCAGCTGTCGTTTGGACATGCCCTGTATGCCGGGGTGGGGTCTTATTTGGCCGCTGGCTTATTTATACGGTTTGGTTGGTCGCCCTGGTTGACAGCGTTGCCGATTATGGGCTTATCGGGCTTGTTAGGCGCATCGATAGGATTTTTAGGATTTCGATTCGGCGTGCAAGGCGTTTATTTTACCCTGTTAACCATTGCCTTTGCTGAATGTGGGCGTGTCATCTTTGATCACTGGTCATTGTTTGGGGGCACAGCGGGTTTGTTTTTACCCGTCGATAACATTCCTAATTTTTGGCACCTAAGAGGCAGCATCACTCTGTTTTACTATTTGTTTTTAGGTTTGGTCATTGTAGGCTTTGCCATTAGTTGGTTGTTTTTAAAAACACGGTTGGGGTATTTCAGCCAAGCCACCCGCGAAAATGAACAGGCAGCCCAAGCCTTAGGCATTTCCACCTTTTGGATTAAGGTCAAAGTGATGGGGCTGTCGGCCAGCTTGACCAGCCTAGGGGGCGTTTTTTATGCCTTTTATCAAAACACGTTATTTCCTGATCAGACATTTGCCTTATCACGGTCGATTGAACTGACCATGGGCACCATTATTGGGGGCGTTGGAACACTGTTAGGGCCGGTTATTGGGTCGCTGATTTTGGTGCCGTTGGGGGAATTGATTCATTATGTATCAGGTGAGGAGATTGTGGGAATCAAACACATATTTTATGGCTTTTGTTTGTTGGGGATTATTCTGCACCTTCCCAAAGGGATAGTCCCTGCCTTTAAAGTTTGGCTGGGGAGCAAACAAAGGCTGGGTAGTAGGGCGCAGCATCAATGAAGCATCTAAAAAAATCCTTTAATTCACCTGTGGGCATAATGCATTCTTGTGCTGCGGACATAATACGCCCTTGTGGGGCCCTCCCCGAATCTGCTGCAACGCCCTCCCCGCCACACAACCACAACACAACTCTCCCTGTGCCCCAAAACCTCACGGCTCTTGGACATGTCTTCCCATGGGGTTCCAATCCCATAGAAATTCAGCTAAAGTCCAGAAACCGGTTCCAAAACTCTACCCCAGGCAATTCCCTTGTTCTTAAAAAAAACAAGAAAAGGGTTTTATACACCCCATCGCGCACCCGACTCATCTCAGGTGTAACTAACCACCACTGTCAGAGTACCGTGGGAGACGTTAAAAAATGGTTAAGCCCTGTCATTTTGTTGAACCAAATTACAATTGACGGTGCTTCTTGATGCTCACCCTTCTTAAAATTGACAACCTGTCCAAGCATTTTGATGGCATTCAGGCCATTGATAATTTAAGTCTGACGGTTAATGCCTTTGAGATTGTGGGGTTGATTGGGCCGAATGGCGCCGGTAAAACAACTCTGTTTCAGTTGATTTCAGGGTTTGAGCAACCTGATAAAGGAACCATTCTTTTCAACGAAAAACCGATTCATCATTTAAAGGCACCTGAAATTGCCCAGCTAGGCATTGCCCGCACATTTCAAACGGCCAAACCGTTTGCGAACCTGACCGTGTTAGAAAACGTGATGATGGGTTTTTTAAGAAAAGGGCAATCCGTTCCTCAGGCCCAAGAATCAGCCCTGCATACCCTGGAACACCTTACCTTAGGCGATCAATCAAAACGATTGGCCGACCACCTAAGCCTGCCCGATAAAAAACGATTAGAGATCGCCCGCGCTCTTTCCATTAACCCCCGGCTGTTATTGCTTGATGAAGTTATGGCCGGCCTTAGGCCTTTAGAAATTGACAATTTGGTGATTGTGCTGCGACAGCTTAAACAACAGTTGAACTTAACGATTGTGATGATTGAACATCATATGCGGGCTGTGATGGCGTTTTGCCAGCGCATTGTTGTGCTGCATCAAGGGGCCAAAATTGCCGAGGACACCCCGTCTGCCATTCAACAACACCCTGATGTTATTAAAACCTATCTGGGGACAGCCGCATGTTAGAAATTAAGAATCTGCACGCGGGATATGGCGCTTTTGAAGTTTTGTTTGGCATCGATTTAAAAGTCAGCAAAGGACAATGGGTATCTCTGATTGGTACCAACGGAGCGGGAAAGACGACACTTTTAAACACCATTGCTGGAATTCACAAATCAACCAAAGGCGAAATTTGGTTTAAAGGAACCAACATAACAGCCTTTAAACCTTGTGAAATGTACCGCCTGGGTATGGCTTATATGGCCGAGGGGCACCCCATTTTTCAGAACCTAAGCGTAAAGGAAAACCTAGAGCTGGGCGGCATTGCTGTTGGTTTACCCCCTAAACAACAAGCCCAAAAATTAGAAGAAAATTACCACCTTTTCCCCTTTTTAGAGCAACGATTAAAACAACGGGCAGGGACCCTTTCGGGGGGCGAACAACAGCTGTTGTCATTGGCGCGCTGTTTGATGACCAGTCCCCGGCTTATCTTGTGTGACGAACCAACTTTGGGCCTAGCCCCCTTTATGGTTAAAGAGCTTTTCAGGATTTTAAAACATCTTCATCAACAAGGAACCACCTTGCTGTTGGTGGAACAAAATGTGGAACAGGCGCTTTTATTTTGCGATGAAGCCCATGTTTTGGAACAAGGGGTGATTACCCTGTCGGGAACAGGGGCCGAGCTTTTAAAAAACGCTGCCGTTCAAAACGCCTATCTGGGATGCTAAGGTTATTTTAAAGTAAAAATATTTTTATTTATTGTTTTTGTTTTTTATTTACAACAAAAGGTGCCATGAAAATTTTCTCTTATTTAATATTTTTTATCTTTAATTTTATCTTCCCTGCCAACGTAGGGTTAGCTTGTTGTGAAGCTGGGTCAAGGGACGACATAAAAGGCTTGGGATATGTAGGCTATAAAGGTTTTAGTTTTTGCCCAGAGACAAGGCAGTTCAGTGGGGAATTCTGGGATGACGTTGATTCCATGAAAATGAAATTGGAGAAGGCTTTAAATCTCTATTGCTTAATTACGACTATGGAACTTAATAGAGCCAGACAAGGCCCTTTCTCAGCTAAGGTAATTGCTTGTAACGAGGAATCCTCTCAATCTTTAGTTCTCAGCTTCGTTGCGTCAGAAGAAGGGAAATCAGAAGAAGACGAAGAATACTCTCAGTTTTCAGCTCCCGGTTTCGTTGCATCAGAAAAAGGAAGGTCAGAATAAGTCTCTCAATCTTCAGTTTCCAGCTTCGTTGTTTCAGAAGAAGCAAAGATAGAAGAAGACGAAGAAGACGAAGAAGACGAAGAAGCAAGATTAGAAATAAGAAGATTAGAAACAAAAAAAAAGGCTCAAGAAAAGACTCTTAGACATATAAAAAAAATGAAACAGGG
>CAIVFQ010000010.1 GCA_903905285.1 uncultured Alphaproteobacteria bacterium | reverse complement strand
CTCATTGACCAAGGCAATGTACAACATCATGCTCTTGCAACGCCTTTAAAGACTCAGGGGACATTGAAATCCAAGCTGGAGCGCATCCGGTGGTTTTTTGCAAAGCAGATCATTGATTGCGACGCTTTTGCCCTTCAAATGGTTACAAGAGTTTTCAAAGAGATTCCCATGATGGACTTAATCTTGGATCGCACAAACTGGAAATTTGGCAAAAAGGATATCAACTTTTTGGTTCTGGCAGCAAAGGTTGGATCTGTGACTTTCCCTTTGTTTTTCTCGCTTTTGGACCATCAGGGGCGTTCCGATTTCGAGCAACGCCAAACCCTTTTAGAGAAATTTAGGAAGACCTTTGGTTTTCAATTTATCCGTTCTTTTGCGGCGGATAGAGAATTTATTGGCAAAGAGTGGATTCAATATCTTTGTGATCATGACATCCCTTTTTTATCCGCATTAAGGACAATCGCCTGGCCCAATGGGGTGCAAGAAAAAGACCTTTTAAGGATTTCTTTACCCATCTTCAAGAAGGCGAAGAAAGGGCCCTTTACCATATGATTCCAAATTCCAACCTTGTGGTGGTGGGTAAAAAAACCAAGGAAGGTAACGTTGTCATTTGCTCCAACGTTCAAAAATCGGAAAAAATACTCAAGACGCACAGGAAACGGTGGGATATTGAGCGATGTTTCAAAAACATGAAATCCCAGGGATTTAACCTGGAAAACACTCATATGACGTCGCTAGCTCGACTGCTAAAGCTGATGACGGTCGTTTCAGTTGCTATTTTGATGGCATCTCTTTTGGGACTTCAACAGAAGTGTCCGTTCAAAAAAACCGTAAAAACGCCTTTGTATTCTTACTTCATAAGGGGACTCAGATGGTTGAAAAACAACCTTCTTACACCAGATATCGTGCTCTATATCCCAACATACAAGGGGTAGTGTGCTAATTATGATTGAATTATATTACATTTTTTTATTGAGAACATCCATCAGCTCGTCCCATTCACGTTGGCCCATCCCGCTAGCAACCCTGTCAATAAGTTGACCACTTAAAAGCTGACGAACAACGTTTAAAGCCTTACCAGACAAAGTCGCCCCGCCCATACGATAATCTGTAAACGCCTCATAAGTGAAAGGCACCCACCGTTTTAAAATATCAAGCATCACCTCAGCATAAACCCGAATTTCATACTGCGCATGGGAATCAGCGCGCAAACTCAAGAAATGCATAAAATTATGCAAATCAATTTTCCAATACCACTGCGTATAAAAATTAACCGGCAAATTTATGCGGGCTAATTCACGTGCCAAACCAGGACGGCTTGGATCTTGATCATCTTCATTCAACAAATATTCATAATTTTGATAAGCTTGTTCAGCATCTTGACGCAACATGTCCAAAACTTTTTGGGCGTATTCTCCCTGCAAAACTTCAGCGCGCCCCTGACGGTTACTGTCAGACTGGGCTGCCAGATGATCAGGAGATGGAACATAAAACTCTTTATCCAATATAGAATAACGGGCCGAATATTCGTTAACATTGGCCGTTCGGTGACGTATCCATTGCCGAGCCACAAAAATTGGCAATTTAACATGCAATTTAATCTCGCACATTTCAAACGGCGTCGAATGGCGATGACGCATCAAATAATTAATCAATCCCTTGTCTTCGGTTTTCTTTTTGGTTCCCCGACCATAAGAAACACGGGCTGCCTGAACCACTGCCGCGTCATCACCCATATAATCAACAACACGCACAAAACCATGATCTAAAACCGGCAATGCCTGATACAAAATTTCTTCCAAGCTTTCCACGGTTGCACGACGTGTAGGTGCTGACGCAGCTTGCTGCTCTTTGATTTCATTCAATTGTTCTTGAGATAGAAGCATTTTTAATCCTCTTTCACATCAATATATTTTAATAACTCGCCAAGTGTTTCCTGAACACCCTTTTTAGCGACTGCCGAAATGGTATGAACAGGCTTACCGCTTATCTTCTCTAAAGCCTTTACTTTTTCAACGATTTCTTCTTCCTGCAAGGCATCGCACTTATTCAAGGCAATTATTTCAGGCTTAAGCGGTAAATCAGGGTGATACTGTTGCAATTCTTGACGAATAATCTGATAGGCTTGAACAACATCGTCTTGTGTCCCGTCAATCAAATGTAACAACACATTACACCGTTCAATATGCCCCAAAAAACGATGACCTAAGCCCGTCCCTTGGTGCGCATTTTCAATCAAGCCCGGCAAATCAGCCAGAACAAATTCCCGGTCATAACAATAAACCACCCCTAACTGTGGGTGAAGGGTCGTAAAAGGATAATCAGCAATCTTTGGTTTCGCGCGCGTTACAGCGGCTAAAAAGGTTGATTTTCCAGCATTCGGCAATCCAATCAAACCGGCATCTGCAATCAATTTCAAACGCAACCAAATCCACTTTTCTGCACCAGGCCATCCAGGACCAGCACGCCTTGGCGTTTGGTTAGTTGAACTTTTGTAATGACTGTTGCCAAAGCCCCCGTCCCCACCTTTTGTCAATAATACTTTTTGATCAGGTTCATTTAAATCCGCAATCAGCGTCTCTTTGTCATCTTCGAAAATTTGTGTGCCAACTGGCACCCTAAGAATAACATCATCACTTGTGGCACCATGCCGATTCGCGCCCATTCCATGTTGACCTTTAGCCGCACGGAAATGTTGCTGATAACGGTAATCAATCAATGTATTAAGGTTATTAACAGCCAGGGCATAAACGTTTCCACCCCGACCGCCATCACCGCCGTCAGGCCCACCAAATTCGACAAATTTCTCTCGACGAAAACTTAAACAACCAGCCCCCCCGTCACCAGACTGAATAAAAATTTTGGCCTCGTCTAAAAATTTCATGAACAAAACGACTTATAATTACTAGATTCGCCCACCCTATCATAGCCCTTAAATCCTGTCTTCATTAGACTGCTCTAAGCTCCAAAAATTTTATTGAACGCAAAAACCCCCCCTCCATAGCCATCACTAAGAAAGGGGGTTTATTAAACTAAATGGCTATATCGCTTTTTCTTCCCCCTGAGATGCTAATTTCTGATAGCGACCCCATATACCCACAAACTCTTTCGCCAATGTTTTTGAAAGTTCTGTATTCTGATCAGGCTCAACTACATGCCCTAAAGCTAAAATAGCTTTCCCCAAAAGACCAGAGGCCTTGTCCAACAACAAGCGCTTCGCCCAAAGATTTTGATAACGATGAGAACTCCAAACAAACAACTGAGTCACAGAAAGATAAAAATTACATTTATCAACAAGAGGCACATCGCCCTCCATTTTTAACACCCTATATCCCGCACATGAAAAGGCCAAACCTGCCAAGTTGTTTTTCTCAGTTTGACTTAGCAATAATGGCCCATTAAGAACACCCAAACCTAACTGTGTAAACTTTTTGGACGACTCTAAAGGACCATCGCCTACCTGAAACCCATAAGTATTAATAAGAAAAGGGGGCAATTTTTCAATCAATCCAGCAGGCAAGCATCGTCGTGCTTCATCTGACACTTTTTCCTCCAGGCATTGCAAAAAACGCTGACAATGTTCTTGCGCTCTTACTGAAAGATCTTGACTCAAAACCTGATTAAAGGCCTGCCGATACATTCTTCTTTGCATCTCTTCTTCTTGCTCCTGATTTATTGCTCGCCCAGTTCGCATTCGGATTGGGGCGTATGCTGCGGCGGCATTTCCTCTAGAAAAAAGCTCCTCCTCCGATCGTTGGTTCTGCAATTGCCAAAATCGTTGACTTTGACTCGACAAGGGCTCTCCAGTTGGATGCTCCTGCTGAGAGGCATGAGCTGAAGCAGCTAAAATAACAACAAAATTTATCGAGATTATGAAAGTTGCTTTGGTGTGACCTAAGCGGACGGTGTTCGTTTCCATAAGGACCTCCTATGACAAGTAGGTTGATCGGATTCAAATTGCTCCACATTACAGAATAGTATTAAAAGGTAAACATAACGTTAATTTTGTATAAAAAAGATGCAGTTTATTTGTTTTTACAAAAAAAAACAACATATTAATAACTGAAATATATTAGACCTGCTGCGTAAGTCGAGGCAGTTGGCTCAAAGAAGCTGACAGATCCCTTTCCCCTATTTTTTGTTTAGGCTATAGCGAATCCATTTTTGAGATTGACGATTCCAGCGATGATTTTG
>CAIVFQ010000009.1 GCA_903905285.1 uncultured Alphaproteobacteria bacterium | reverse complement strand
TTGATGAAACGATCTTAAACTACAATGAAACTCCAAGAAAGAAACTGATGTGGAAAACTCCTCTTCAGGTCTTTAATGAAAATTTACACTGTGTTGCACTTGCAGCTTGAATGTGGCGGGGTTTTGTTTTATTCGAGGCCCTTGTAAGCAAGAACCAAGGTGTCACAGAAGCCCTGGCGGCAGCCACTCTGCTAAGAGAAAGCGATGACAGCGGGGTCAACTACGCTGTTCGTACCCTATTGCGTACCCTTCAGCACATGGGAGTGGACACCACTAACACAAAAAGCTCTTAAAATCCTGACCTATCTTTTGCAACACTCCCTTTTAAATTCTATCAAGGGGTAAAGTGAAAAAATTCAATTAGGGTAGATTTGTTAAAGCAATCCAGGGTTTTAAGATTGTTTGCCCCACCTTTAATTCAACAGGCTGGGTATCAAAAATACTGAGGCGGAGCATGGCGAGGCCATGGTCATTGACAGAGGTTCGCATCTCGCCCACCTCTTCCCCTTGAGCATCAAGAATCGTTGCGCCATAAGGCACCGCAGGCCCTTCAATTTTAACAGGCAAAAGCCGTTTGCGAATTTCCCCGCGATAATGGGTTCGGGCAATTAGTTCTTGCCCCATATAACAGCCCTTTTTCCAATCAATGGCGCCTAATTCATTGAAGTTGTGTTCTAAAATAACACCCTTTTGCACAGGCACATCGCGGCTGCCATCGCCCACCCCTAACAGAATGCGATGGCGATCATAATCTTCCAGTGGGGACAAGGGCATTGTAAAGATGACATCAGATGGTACGTACCACCGTTGTCCTAGGTGAGGCAGCCTAGGGTCGGCAATGGTGATGTCTTTGGGGGGGGCAACATCACCCCATACGGCATAAACGCTATACGTTTCTTTTAAATCTGTGAGAACAATGTTCGATCGTAACTTGTATAAGCTTAGGCGTTTCAGTAAATCGTTAGCATTCTCGGAATCAATAAGCCAGTCGCCGTCTATCGTTTCAATAATAAACAGGTCATTCAAAAATTTCCCCTGCGGTGTTAAAAACGCCGCATACAAGGGATGCTGATAAGAAATTTTTGTGACATCGTTGGTGACAAGCCCTTGCAAAAAAGGGATCTTATCAGGGCCACTTAGTCTGAGGAGACTGCGATGGGCCAAATGCGTTATAAAAGATTTCATCCGGCAGCTGCAGGTTCACCCTTAACACGGGCATAGTTCACCACCTTTTGCACGCCACTGATTTTGCTGGCATGTTCGCTGACCAGGTTAAGTTCTTCCTGGCTTTGGGCGTCACCCATAATATAAACGACTCCGCCAACGGTTTTGATGCTGTAATTTAGGGATCGAATGCTGCCATCAAACAAGAGCCGGCTTTTAACTTGGGTGGTGATCGCACTGTCTTTGGCCATGCTGCCAATTCCACCGCCTTCAGAAACCTCGATTTGGTTTAGCACTTGTTTAACACCATTGACCTCCCAGGCGATACGTTCTGCATCAGCTTGCCATTCGGCTGTTGGAACCGACCCTGTTAATAACACCTCACCATTTTGAACATTAATTCCTATTTTGGCGTAGAGATCGCTGCTATGGCTGTAGATACGGCCTTTTAGAGCGGCTGAAATCTGGGTATCACTGACGGTTCCTGTGACCCCTTTATCGCGTGTGGCCAAGGTGCCAACTAGGGCGCCCCCTCCGATAATGATGGGTGCGCAACCGCTAATGGTTACAAGGGCTAATACGGCTGCTGTTATTTTTAAGCCCGTCTTTTTAGTAAAATTCATAAACGTCGTCCTGACTTTGCCAAGCATTGATAAGGTGAATAGGTTCGCTTTCTTGGCATAATAAAACAACATCAATCCTAAGGAAAGGATATTCAAGACTTAAGTCTTGGTGTTCAAAAAGAAAATAACCAAGGGTATTTAAAATGCGTTTTCTTTGGCGGGTGCTAATTGATTCAGCGGCATCACTGTAGATACGGAGGTATTTGACTTCAACAGCAACCAGGGTTTCCTGGTCAGTCGCAATCAGATCAATTTCGCCTGTTCTTCTGCTAAGCGTCCCCGTTGATCTGTTGTTATTGGCAAAGTCTCACCACCCCTTGTCCTGTATCTATCTGAACTTATTCATGTGCGCCATATACTAAGATACCTTTATTGCCTTAATTATTTATTAAGGAACTGTTTGTATAATAAACAACAAGTGAATCATGTTAAATGGCGTGGTATTTATAAATGCAAAAGTTTTTTGTTTTTACAGTTTTATTTTTATCTTTGATTGTTAGGGTTCAGGCTCATACTTTTTTGCCAACTAGTGATTTTATTGAAGGGTATGAAACTTATATAAAGGGCAAAAATCTTTCCATAAGTTTGGTAAGAATTGGTGCGTATTACGGGGGATACGATGATTACGAAAGGCTGGATTATACCAACCCTAAGGATCCTATTTTATTAGGAATCAGAAACAACTCTTTGCCAGAAAGATATTCACACACATTTTTGTGTCGTGATTTTAAATTCGATATTCTTGGTCCCGATAACAAAGCTGTTGGGAAAATAATTCTGCAGGAAGCTGAGGCAAAAACCTATGATTCATTCTTTTATATTACCAATGTTAACGTAGCAAGAAAGCATCAAGGGAAAGGTGTTGGCACAAGAGCGTTGAAAGAGTTTATTCACCTTTTTGAAGCCATTAACCCCCATTGTAAACGGTTCAGTCTTGTGGTTTATTCAGAAAATCAAAAGGCTGCTCTTGTATACGCACGAGCTGGTTTTTGGTTGAGTGATTGTCGAACTGGTAAGAAAACTAAAGATATTAGTTCCTTTGCTGATATTATTTTGGATCAGACGCAGACTAATTACTTTAAAGTTATGATTCGCGAACGAGGCGACGCGTTGATTGCAATTCCAAGTGCCTACAAAGATGATAAACAGGAAATTATAACAAGGTTGCTTGCGGCGCAAGAAGCCAATCAGAAACCTGTGGTTGTTGCTGAAAAATTACCGAAAAGGGATACACAAGTTGCCGAGCCTTTTTGTCATAAGGTGACGCGACTAATGTTTAGAAATTTTAAGTTTCTTTCTCGGTCGCTTTGGACTTGCAAGGAATATGTAAGAATCACCCTTTCAACGTCGGCTGCTGTTGCAACAACAGAGGCTTTGGCATAAGCAGGGTCTAGATCGGCCGCAACTTGAAACCCCTGACAATCATCCCGCTGAACAACATAAACCATCATACACCGCTGGCCTTGTTTGACCAGGGTAGTCAGTTCACCTAAATGCTTAGTGCCGCGTGCCGTTACACAATCAGGAAATTCTGCCATTTGGTGGCGTTTAAGGTGGACGTTTTTCACCTCTACGTAGCAGGGTGGTTTGTCGGCGGCCGTTAACAGAAAATCAACGCGGGAATTAAGCCCGTATTTAACCTCGCGCCGAATATCGGCGTACCCTTTCAATTCAGGAATTTCTTGATTATCAAGGGAAACGGCCACCAATTCATTTGGTAAGCTTGTGTTCACCCCAACCCATGTTTGGTCAATTTGAATGGCTTGCAGGGTGTAAGGATATTTACGATTTGGGTTTGAACTGAGGCTTAAAATGACGGGGCTTTTTTCTTGTAACAGCCCTAGCATAGCGCCTGAATTTGGGCAATGTGCGGTGATTATTTCTTGAGATTCTGTTAACCGTACATCGGCAAGAAAACGTTTATACCGTTTGATGAGGTGGCCTTCGATTATTGGTTTGATGATCATAGATTTAAGGCTTTGTTAATATTTATGAATAAATCGTTAATTTCAAAAAATTAATCACGCTTTCTTTTTTCTATAGTATTTCTCTAGTAAGTTCGTAGACATCTGCTGCCGTGATCTCAGGATTTCTATAGGGTCTTTAAAATTAGAGGCCTATTAACTTGCTAAAGAAGTACTATAACCCTTTTCTTCTCCGAGTTTTTTAGGGTCTTTTTCAACTTTTCTTTTCTCAACTTTTCTAGGGCTTCTTTCAACGTAAAGGGAAAAGGTGGTCGAGCATGTAACAAGGTCAGCTGCTTCCAGTCGTATTGTTACAGCCTGCCCCAGCTGATAGACTTTTTTGGTGCGTTGTCCACGGTATTGGTGCTGATCAGCATCGTAAATGTAAAAGTCACCGCCCAAGCGGCTTTTCGGAATGAACCCTTGTGCGCCAGTGTCGTTTAAGCTGATAAAAATACCAACCCCGGTGACACCCACGACGCTTCCTTCAAATACTCCCCCAATGTGGGTTTCAAGAAACGCTGTCATCAACCGGTCATTTACTTCTCTTTCAGCAACAGCAGCTGTTCGTTCGGTGGTTGAGATGTGGGTGCCGATACCCTCTAAGGTTTCCAAAAGATAATCATGCCCGCCTTCTCCTAAGGATAACGCCGCAATCAATCCCCGATGCACAATCAAATCAGCATAACGCCGAATGGGCGAGGTAAAGTGACAATAATGCGCCAGGCTTAATCCAAAGTGCCCAATGTTTTGGGGTGAATAACAGGCCTGCGCCTGAGAACGCAAAACCAAGTCATTAATCAGTTGTTGATAAGGTGTTCCCTGAACACTAACCAAAATAGATTGGAAGTGCGGCGGAGTAGGGGCCTTGACCTTAGGAATTTGAATTTTCAAAGACTTCAAAACTGTTTTTAAATTCTCAACGCGTGTAGTTTCAGGCTGATCGTGAACACGAAACAAAGTTGGTGTTTGCTTGGCTAATAACGTTTTGGCGGCACAGACGTTTGCGGCAATCATTAACTCTTCGATCAATTGATGGCTTTCATGACGGTCGCGGGGTTTGACGCCTATGACATGACCTTGATCATCAAAAATAATTTTGCGTTCAGGTACGTTTAAATCAAGCGTTCCGCGTTTTTGCCGTGCCTTTAACAGTGATTGATAAACGCCATAAAGGGGTTGCAAAACATCAGCCCATAAAGGTTTCGTAACGTCATCGAAATCACCTTTTATGGCGCCTTGCATTTGGTTATAAGTTAGGCGCGCTTTTGATCGCATCAGACCCCGTTTAAAATGGTGCGATTTAATATTACCATCGCTGCTAATAATCATTTCAACGGCTAAACACGCGCGATCATTATCAGGTTTTAAGGAACACAGTTCATTGGATAATGCTTCGGGCAGCATCGGGACAACGCAGTCAGCAAAGTAAACCGAATTTCCCCGTTCATATGCCGCACGGTCCAGAGCATCGGCCCCTTGTACATAATACGCCACATCCGCAATGGCCACAATTGCACGCCATCCATCGGGGTTACGGGGGTCGCTATCAGGGGTTGCCCAAACGGCATCGTCGAAATCTCTGGCATCCTCACCATCAATGGTCACCAAAGGAACGTCACGAAAATCTGTGCGATGCCCTAAAACAGGGATATTCGCTTTTTTAGCCAGATTTAACGCCTCATCGGTAAAGGCATGGGGCAGATTATGGGAATGAATAGCCATTAAGCTATAGGTTTTAGGGTCATCAATTGGACCCAGAATCTTTTCCACATGTATTTGATTGTCAGGCTTTAGGCGAAAAGAAACCACATGGTTATGGGGAATATTGGGGAAGGCTTCCAAGTCAATGCGAACGCTGGACGAAGTATCTTTCCGATGACAGGGAATTAAAATTCCGTGTCCTTGTCTGATTAAAAACAATCCAATACGTGTTGCCCCTGGTTTTTGAACCAGGGCAGACGACGAACGACGAGGGCGAGAGGGTTTTGAGAAAGAAGGTGATTCGGATGACAACCCACGAAAAGGCGTTGATCTTTGTTTTTTATTCGCCAATCTTAGAAATGGCATAATCTCTTTGTGAATAATTTTGTTAGGATGTCTGCTTCTTTTTAATTTTCTTAAAATATATTTCATGGCAACTCTTTTGCCACCTTCTAACGCCAAAGCTGCAGATATTTGATCTTTGGCTAATAGGTTCGGATTTTTATTTAAAAGGTCAGCAATTTCGACCTCTAAATCGTCAACAGGCGGAGAATTACTGGCAGGCATGAAAAGTCTTAGAATAAAGCAGTTTCCTTCAGTGTAACATACTTACCTATCTATTGAATATGTGGAATGTAAGGGAAGGAGCGGTAGGTGGCCACGGCAAGGGCAAACTTCTTCATAAAACAATTCATAAAAATTGAAATATATTTCGTTTA
>CAIVFQ010000008.1 GCA_903905285.1 uncultured Alphaproteobacteria bacterium | reverse complement strand
GCTGGCATACCCTCAAATCCATCCTCAGACCTTTGGTGCAACAAAATACAGAAAATCTCCAAGACCTCATCGGAAAATGCCTATTAACTATCTAGAAAAATACTATAGCAGAGGCTTCAAAACTAAAAAATTTGACACAAAATACTGATAGTAGTAAAGACTTTTTTAAACTAAAATTCATCGGCCATTATCCTTAAAAATGTTTGTATAAAGAAATTGTAAACAATTTTTTTTAATAAACGCTTAATGGTTCTTCCTAATTTTTGTAGAAAGCTTTTTGGCGAAAGTTCATTTATACTTGGGCTCAAATCAACCTTGACGTTAAAAAGCTTATGACACCGCGCGTTTACCCCTTTCAATCTGTTGAAGAAAAATGGCAACACATTTGGGATCGACAAGATCTTTACAAAACGTCTGAACAAGGCAACAAACAAAAATGTTACGTGCTTGAAATGTTGCCGTACCCATCGGGTCGTCTGCATATGGGGCATGTGCGAAACTATGCCATTGGTGATGCGATTGCGCGTTTCAAGACAGCACAAGGGTTTGATGTTTTGCACCCTATGGGGTGGGATGCTTTTGGTTTGCCCGCTGAAAATGCAGCCATTCAACACAACACGCACCCGGGGCAATGGACAGTTCAAAACATTGCGGAGATGAAAAAGCAACTGCAACGTCTGGGCTTTTCTTATGATTGGCAGCGTGAGGTAACAACGTGCCAGCCTGACTATTACGGCCATGAACAGAAAATCTTCTTAGACTTTTACAAACGTGGGTTAATTTATCGTAAAGAATCGTGGGTGAATTGGGACCCTGCAGAAAATACTGTCCTTGCCAATGAACAAGTCGTTAATGGACGGGGTTGGCGATCAGGTGCCGTGGTTGAGAAGCGGAAATTAAATCAATGGTCGATCAAGATAACAGCCTACGCTGACAGCTTGTTAAAAGATTTAGATCAACTAAAAGGGTGGCCTGAAAAGGTTACCAAAATGCAGGAAAATTGGATTGGTCGGTCTGAAGGGGCCTTGGTCAAATTTAAACTGCAGAACGATCAGGCGCAGACGCTAGAGATTTTTACCACCCGTCCAAAAACTTTATTTGGCGCCTCTTTTTGCGCTATTGCTCCCACCCATCCGTTGACTGAGCAAGTGGCTACGCAAAACGCAAATCTGCGTGATTTTATTGCTGAATGCCAAAAGATGATCACCACGGAAGAAGCTGTTAGCACGGTGGAGAAAAAAGGCTTTGATACGGGTTTACGGGTGATTCATCCTTTTGATGATCAGAAAACCCTGCCCGTGTATGTGGCGAATTTTGTGTTAATGGATTATGGAACCGGTGCCTTGTTTGGGTGTCCTGCCCATGATGAACGGGATTTTGAGTTTGCCACGAAATACCAGTTGCCTATTCAACGGGTAATTGCCGGGGACCAACCGCTGCCTTATGTAGGGTCGGGTGTGATGATCAATTCCTTCTTTCTGGATGGATTGACAACTGAAAAAGCTATAGAAGTTGCCATTCACCATTTAGAAGAAACGCATCAGGGCGAGGGTCGCACGACTTACCGTTTGCGCGATTGGTCGGTTTCCCGTCAACGGTATTGGGGTTGTCCTATCCCCATAATTCATTGCCAAAGCTGTGGCGCGGTTCCTGTTTCTGAAAAAGATTTGCCTGTCATTTTGCCGCAAGATGTCGCCTTTGACAAACCAGGAAATCCGTTAGATCATCACCCAACCTGGAAGCATGTCAACTGCCCCACGTGTGGTCAGAAAGCCTGCCGTGAGACGGATACCCTTGATACCTTTTTTGAATCGTCATGGTATTTTATGCGGTATATCAATCCGCGTTGTGACCAACCCTTAGATAAAGAAAAATGCCAAAAGTGGTTGCCGGTTGATTGGTACATTGGCGGTGTTGAGCATGCGGTTTTACACCTTTTGTACGCCCGTTTCTTTACAAAGGCTTTGCGTGATTGTGGCTATTTAACCGTTGATGAGCCTTTTCAAAATTTGATCACACAAGGTATGGTTTGTCACGAAACCTATCAAGATACAAAGGGTCAGTGGTTGTACCCCCAGGAGGTCGTCAAAAATAGCACTGGTCAGGCTGTTCATTTTGAAACAGGCGAAAAAGCCTTAATTGGTCGTTCTGAAAAGATGAGCAAGTCGAAACGCAACGTGGTTGACCCTCAACAAATTGTTGAAAGTTATGGTGCTGACGTAGCCCGTTTCTTTATTTTATCAGACACCCCGCCAGAGCGTGATTTCGATTGGAACACAGAAGCCTTGGACGGATCTTGGCGTTATTTGAACCGGGTTTGGCGGGTCGTCAATGACATGACAAATGCAACGAAAGGTGAGGGGGAAACAACCCTTCTTAAAAAAGCCCACCAGTATTTAGCCAAATTAACCGATGCCTATGAACGGAATGCCTTTAACAAAGCCATCGCTTTTCATCGTGAGTTAACGCGCGAGGTTGAAGAACAAGGCGTCCAAACTCCGCCTGAGGAATTGACTCAAGTGTTGAGGATTCTTGTTCAAACCCTGGCCCCCATAGCACCCCATCTTGCCCATGAGTTATGGTGCCAAGTAACAGCTGATCCAGATGCTGTTTTACATAACCAGGCTTGGTTAAAATTTGATCCAGCCTTAGCCGCAGTTGAAGAGATTACAATTGCCGTTCAGGTGAATGGTAAGCTGAAAGGGTTTTTTGTTATAGCTCCTGATTCTGACAACCTTGTTTTGGAACAACATGCATTGGCATTACCGGCTGTTTCTGATGTGGTGAAAGATCTTCGGCCTAGGCGGGTGATTGTTGTACCAAACCGCATTGTGAACGTCGTGCTTTAAAGGCCATCTGGACTTACGAGGTCGTGGTGGTAATTGTTTGGAATCACCTTTCTTACCTTCTTCTTTTTCTTCTAACAAAGAAATTACAGCAGAAGGGGGGGCGGGGTTAGGTAATAGCGCCGAACGTTGTAAGATCGGCGGACACTCGCTATATGGCAGAAGACAGGAAGTGTGACGGCGAGCAGGTGGGCTGCTTTCTTTGCTGGGGGCTGAGACTGCTGCTGCAGTGCAAAGCTGAAGCGGAAGTTCCACCAGCCTACCCTTCCTAAGCAATCTAAGGGGGGTTGCCAAAAAACGATCAATCGTCTCTATGCTTGCAAAGAGTGCGTCAAAGTGTGATGCAAGCATACTTCCCACAGACTGGTGAGGAATCTCGTAGGCTGATGCCTCTGTTAATCTGTGTATGTGGGCTTTGTTATTGCCAAATCCAGAGACTAATTGAGGGAGCACTGCAAAAAGATATATAGACGCTTGGAAAAATTCTGTTGTCTCTCTGTCGTCAGAATCGAACACCAAGTGCTCAGGAAGATCGCGTAATAAATTGTTGGCGCTCTCTCTCATAAGAACTAGGTATAATCCTGCGATTCTAGATTCAGGAATCGACGAAAGCCTTGAGAGGCCCCCTTTGTCATAGGCTTTATCAAGTTGTGATAGTGCCCACCGAAAACTTTGAAGATTTTCTGTTAATTCCTGTAAAGAAGTTTTTGGGGCTTTGGGGCGTTTCACCAAAGCTTTAGATTCTTTTATGCTTTGGGCATTTTCTTTCATGTTTCTCCATTGTTCTTTTGTTTCTTGAAAAACGGCTCCGCCAAACTGACTGAAGATCCTGTCCCACCCTTTTTCGCTTTGGTATAAAAGCGTGTTTGGGGAAAATTGTTTGTGATGTTTTTTGCCAGGATATTGTCCGCGCAGATGGACTTGAAAAGCTTCAGCCTTTCTTCTGAATTCATCTTCTGGAGTTTCCCAACTTCCTGTTGTGATAAAGATGCTTAAATGTCGTAAGTTATCTTCAAGTGCCCTAAGCTGTCGTGCTTTTTCAACGTCTAGATCTGGTAAAACACCCTTCCAATCTTGCTTAAGATCTTCCCATCCGAGCCGATCAAATGCCTGACGCAGTGAGGCGACTGCATCAAACACAGAACAATAACTTTCCACAATTTGTGTCCATGTTTGATCTTTAAGAGCATTTAATCTTTTTTCAAACTCTTCTTGTCCTTCTTCTTGGGTTTTATGCATGATGTCATCCCGCAATGTTTTAAACGCATCGAATAAACTGATCCATCTCTTGTCGGCTTTGCCCTTTAATGTTTTGACGAAGTATTTAGAAAGTTCTCCATCATCGAAAAAGTGAGAGAGAGGGAATAAGCGTGACTTAGACTGTAAAAAAGGCACCTTAGAGGCCAGATGCGGAATCTGCCATTTGTGACAACAATCTGCAAAAAGCTTTTCGGGGTCGTCAAAGGAACCTGCGTAATGTTTTACCTCCCGAAGATGGCTTTTCATCATGTCTAGACCTATAAAGTTAAGATACCAGGCTGTGAAACGGTCTATGTTTGGATAGCTATAGATCTCTGTCTCTTCTAAATCTTTCCCCAAAAAGTGGTCGTGTTCCAAAGATTGCAATTCTTTTAAATGTCTTTGTAAGGTTTTAAGATCTGCCATCAAGTCGGGCCCCGCTTGAACAAACATTTTCTGGAGGTCATGTTGACTATATAAAGTAGCATAATGGGCGGCAGAGCCAAGAGTGCTGAGGGTTGCCCAAGGAATAGACCTTCTAAAGCTTACAAGAGCCGGGGGAAATTCTATAAGTGGGTCTTTATCGTCAAAGCCATACTTATTATCAATATCATGGTGGATGATGTCTTTAAGTTTTCTAAGAAAACCTGCTAACTGCTCATTATTTAACAAATAACGTTCAATTTCTGGAGTTATAGGCAAAACAGCTGAAGAAGATTTGGCTTTTGGAGAATACTCATCATCGTCATCGTCTGGGTTAGAGCTCTCCTTCTCTTCGGCCAGAAGATGAACGTAAGCGCCTTGAGCTACCTCTTCATTCTCCATGCCCGTTTTATCAAGCATCTCATCAATATGAGAGATGACCCGATCTAATGGTTTTAAATGGGTAAAATAGGCATACCTTGTTTCTAAAATCCTCCTTGTTCCCTCTAACATACGATTGACAGAACTTTTAACGTCCTCTCCATTGTAAAGGTAACTTAGCAAAACACATAAAGGCTGAAAGAATGGGTTTTTTCCGATTTGTACGTTGTACTCAAAATCATCTCTTGTAAGCTCTTCATTAAAAAGATGCTTAGCAACTCTCTTGAAAATAGGTCTCTGACCATATATTCCGTCTATAGCCTTCATAAACAGTGGATGCTCTATAACTTCCTGCAAACTGTTAACGTGCGTTATTCTTTGGCCCAGTGAAAGATGATCACTGTTTGGCAAATGGGCAGCATATGAAAACAGCGTTAAAAAACAATCAGCCAGCTGATCCCTCAGTCTTAAAAATTCTGGATCGGCAAACGCAGCCTCTGGGGTTGGCAGTTGTTTAGAACGTTCATCAAGTCTTTTTAAATATCTTAATGCGTGCTCTTCATGACGTCTCTCTCCCTTTAGTCTTTGAAAGGCATCGGGATTAAAAGAATAGCCCGGCAGTTGCGTCGCCAATTTTCTGAGGTCTTCGTTTGCAATACCCCTATCAGCCTTTGCATAAGAGGATTGGACGCAACATCCAATGAAATAAAATACGCAGGCAAAAAAATTAAAATAGCTCATGGTTTTTTCTATTAACGTGTAAACAAGTTTCTTTATTAAGTTAACTTAACTTAACTTAACTTAACTTAACTTAACTTAAATTAGATTATTTTTTTAGTGTTTTTTGTAAGGATTTAACCTATAAGAAGATCCAAAGCTATAGCTAATTCGATATAAAACAAGCACAAGGCGCCCAAGTGTCGAG
>CAIVFQ010000007.1 GCA_903905285.1 uncultured Alphaproteobacteria bacterium | reverse complement strand
GCCCCTAAGGTCATTAAAGCTCTTGAAGAGGCTATGGTACAAGGCATGTTAGATGTTTTTCCAACAGCGAGTACCCTAGGGCTTGTAGAAGCTAACATGGCGAGTTCTTGGGCGGATAAATAGTGCTGATGAAAGGAAAGACGGCACATCTTTTTAACTACTTTACAGTCTGGACATAAAAATGGGACTTTATGGTAAAGCGTATTGTCGCTTCAATCAGACATCTCCAAGCGCGCACTATCCCAGAGAATATATTAACCATTCCTGTGCAGTGACAGACCCCATTGTTTTTGGGAAAGTGCTGGGGTTAGGTACCGACATTCCCGACGTTGTTGTAGAAGATACCTCAATTTTTGTCAAGTGTCAGGGTCATGAACTGACACTCTTGATACACTCGACGGAATGTGGGGAGTTCCTAAGTATGTCTAGTTTGCCGGTGAAAAATCCTTTGGATCACGCCTTCCAAACCAGTGCCCCATAAAGGGAAGACGAAATAGGCCCCCGTGGGTATTGTTATTATTGTTTTTAACAATGACATCGTCTGAAAGTCCCAGAAATCAATGGTTTATGACGAAAAATCCCTAAAATAACAAGGGAATATCAATGAATTATCAAGGGCATAGTAAGAGAATGAACCCTTAACAGAATGCACGTAAGATTGCATTCTTGGCTCAAAATTCTCTGAGACCTCTTGTTTTGTGCAGGTTCCAGGAAAGTAACTTTTTGCCGTCCTGGAAATGATGGAGAATGAAAGACGTGCCATTACAAGGATGGGGTTATATTCATGAATAGATGGGCTTTTGATGGAAATCATTGACTATTTCCTTTGTATTGCGTACTATGACTACAATACGTAACTTATGGTTGAGAATGAATAATGCATGTTTCAGCGACAGAGCTTAATAAGCAACCAGGCGCTATCTTAAATGCTGCGATGAAGGGGCCTGTTGTGATTGAAAAATCCGGGCGGTCTTTTGCTGTGATGGTTTCTTACGAACATTATTTAGAATTAGAAAACGCCTTTTGGGGAACGTTAGCAGAATCTGCTGAAAAAACAGCCCAATGGATGTCTCCTGAAGAAAGTATCAAATTTTTAAATGATGAATAGGGATATATACCAACTTATCATTGAGAGGAGGGTTTCTAAGTTTATAGCGAATCTTCCCAAGAAACACCGAGCACAGGTTAAGAACTATATCCTGGCCCTACAAGAGATCACGATACCTCATGACTCAAAACTCTTAAAAAACTATGAGCCTTATCGGCGGGGAGATTGTGGTGAATACCGCGTTATCTATCGATTAGATGAATCAAATAAAATCGTCTACGTGGTTATTGTTGGGAAAAGAAATGGTGGAGAGGTGTACAAAAACTTGAAAGGGGTTTTGGGTTAATTTGTCGATTGTTTATTCCTCTGAGAAGGTTCATTGAGCCAAGAAAACTGTGGGTTTCATGGGGTTAGGATGGTATAATGTCCGGGTAGCATTCCTTTCAAAATATCCATGGTTGATGGGATTATGATGGGTTTTTAGTAACAAGACAATCATGAGGAGTTTATCATGGTCTTTATGCCTGGAAAGAGCGGCAATCCGTCAGGGAGGCCGAAATGCAAGAACCTAATGTCTGAGGATTACCAAGCGTTTTACGAGAAAAACAAGGAAGACATTCAAAAGGTTGCGGAAAAGCTTATTGCGAAGGCTCTGGAGGAGCAAGAACCTTGGGCCATCAAGTTGTGCATGGAGTACTTTTGGCCGAAGCCGGAGAGAAGTTTGGCCATTATCAATGAGGAAACCCCGGATGTGGCCATGGATATGAGTCAAGTGATGAAGACATTGAGTTTGGAAGATAAACAAACCTTTTTAAAAATATGGATGAAGATGAAAAAGGGTGTTCCGGCATTTGAGTCGTCCATGGGCTTGGCAATGGACGAGGACGACTATGACGCGTGAGTCGGAGTGACCAAAAAGTGGGGGTAAAAACACTCAAAAGGTAGGATAGTGGTAGGATCTTAGGATTAGTATACTCTCTATGGCTTAATATTGTTATGTTTGTGTGGTTTATGGTTTGTAGGGTGTTAGATATTTAGTCTTAGGGGCATAGACACAACAGCCAGGAATGCAACCCAAAGCCAAGGTCGCAAGGCTCGTCAAACAGAATATATCTCATGTCCTATCCATTCAATATCTGGTTTCTTGACCCGGGGGGGCGAGGAGGGGGAGCTTCCCGTCCACCCATTATCCTTGTGTTATGGTTAGATAGGGGGTCATAAATATGCCGACTGCTAAAATACCAACCCAAATCGAAGAGCATCTTTTTTTCAAAAATAACCTGGAAAGTCAGTTGCCAGCATTGCCACCGTTGGATTCACTCAAGCTTGGTTTTGTATAGAAACCAGATAAAGCATACGTATAATACCCTTCGTACTTCCGGCAGCCTTTCGATTGTTGCTTTCAAAACGTATCAGCACGGCCACTTTTAACGTGGCAAGGAGAAAGGCTTGACCTGTGCTACCCTGATGAAAAGTCTTTCTTCGGTATTTACATAGAAGCTTTTAAAGGAACTTAGGAGGTATATCTACTATGAAGAAGGCATGATTAAGGATGGCACGACCATTTTCTGGATGCGCTTCTCTATATAGTTGATGATAGGATTTCTTTTGGCAACGCCAAGACCTCACATTGTTGACCCTGTGCAAATCCACCAAGACTTACCGAGTCGCCGGTATCTTTTCGAGCGCTTGACAGGGGAAATGATCTTTTGACTTGGTTAGGCACCATCCCTGTGTGTTATTTCTAGATAACGAACATAGTAGGAATTTTTTGTTTGTTAGAGATATGAAGAAAGAAACCCCTAGAAGAAAATGGGGTTAAGTTGACGTCTTAGGCTTATTGAAACGGGTATGTGGTTGGTTTGTTTTCTCTCTTCCGCCAAAGCGCTGTGCGTGCGTTTAAAGGCGAATAGGAGCGATGTTATGAATGGTGTGCGTCGTCTCTTATAAAATTACTGGCTTTTCCGTTTTACAGGCTTCTGTTAACTTTTTATCAAACGTACCTATGGGTGATTTTAGACGTAAAGCAAGTTCTAAATAACTGGCATCATAACTTGTAAGACTGTGTTTTTGTGAAAACATAGAAATTTGGTATAAGGCTTCTTGAGTTGAGGAAAAATGATCAACCGCAAAGGGTAAATCTTTAAAAGTCGCAACGCAATCTTCATATTGATCTTTCATTATTCGTTGTTTTTTTTAAAGCTGTTGCCAAAACATTTAAACATTCCAAGAAAAATATTGAAGGAACATAGATGGAAAAAGCTGAGAAGTCAAAATTCCAATTTTTTTCATCCGGCAACAGAGAGGATATAAAAAAAGAACAATCGATCACGCAAACAGTCATTATGTGCGTTCCTCATCACCCATACTGATAATGTCGTCGACAGAACCAAAAGCATTGGCTTTAAAAATAGTTCTCAGTTTTTTATAGGGGGAGAGACTTAAAGCCTTTGTTATAATCTTGAATTGACATGATGATTGCTCTTTCTGTACGTTTCTAATAACCTCAGTCAAATGCGTTTTTGCTTCGAACATTCCAATAGTTTGCATGAAACACCTATAAGATTAGTTTTGAGAACTCGTTTAAAGTTTTTTTCGAAAAAAGTCAAATTAAAGGATTGCTCATAAAGTTTGTCTTAAAGGAACAGCCCCCATCCTAAGCACAGTAGAAACGTTACCAAAAACCTAAGCCAAATATTTCTGGAAGATTGATCTTGGTAACTGTGAGCGTGCAAAAAGCAAGCTAAGGGTTTGAAAGGTGATAAATTGCCACAATGGCACTGTTGGATGAGATTGAAGGATATCGTGATTTATAATATCATGGGGCACGGTGAGTATACGCATTTACTCTTAATTACTTTCTTGTGTTTTTATGTTAAAATCCCCACTGTTTGGTTTGGCGCCAAGATAAAACAGAATTCCCCTAAGCCGGAAGTGGCCTAAAGGTTTTGTGTGCTTTTTTGCAGATGTTGATTATGAATTTGGTTCTAGAGGAAATCTGGCACGAAAATCAACAAATGTTCTCAATAAATTGGATCAGTGTTGCGTTAAAGAAATGAAGTTTGAAAATTCCATGGTTTCTGATTACATTTTCCCTTTTCGAGCGCTGCAAAGCTGTCTTGTTCAATTTCTGCTGGTTAATGTGAAAAACTTCTGGTTAAGTGGAACAAATTTCACCTTATCCAAAGGGTAGAGTTAGATGTCCATTTTTCAATCCCTGAATCGAGAACAGAAGGAAGCCATCGGGCTGTTGCAAATTGGTACTTTCTTAGAGTATTTCGACCTTATGCTCTATATTCATATGGCCGTTTTGCTTAATGATCTTTTCTTTCCTAAAGCTGATCTTCACACCGCATCTTTGTTAGCGGCTATTGCTTTTTGTTCAACATATGTTCTTCGGCCTTTTGGTGCGTTACTCTTTGGGTATATTGGTGATAATGTCGGTCGCAAAACGACTGTCATTCTTACCACTACCATGATGGCCATATCCTGTATGATCATGGCAAATCTCCCTACGTATGCAGAGATTGGCATTTCTGCTGCTTGGATTGTAACCATTTGTCGCATGATTCAGGGTTTATCATCCTTGGGGGAAATTATGGGGGCTGAGATTTATGTCACAGAAATTACGAAACCTCCCTACCAATATCCTGCTGTTTCTTTCATAAGTGTAGCTTCTACAGTTGGTTCTGTGTCAGCCGTTGGTGTTGCAGCACTGACAACGCATTTTGGGTTTAATTGGAGAGTCGCGTTTTGGATTGGGGCATGTATTGCTATTGTGGGTTCTGTCGCCAGAACGCGCCTTAGAGAGACCCCGGAATTCCTGCAATCTAAAAAAATTCGCAAAGAATATTTGAGACAAAACACACATAAAGGGAAAAAAGTTTTTAAGGAAAAAGCTCAGCCAAGTTGGAAAGAAAAAACACTGTCCTAACTTCTTTTTACTACCTTCTTGTTTATTGTGGTTGGCCTCTGACGTTTTACCTAGGGTATATGTACTTTAATCCTATTTTAAAGGCACAATATGGATATTCCTCCGAAGACATAATCATGCATAATTTCTATCTTGCATTGCTCGTGGTTTTTGTACAAACAACTTGGTCTTTGCTTAGTTATTATATATATCCCCTCAAGATACTGAAGGTGAGGGGATATATGGCCTTGGTTTTGATGATGTTGCTCCCTTTTCTTCTAACAATAAGCACCAGCTCAGTTCATATATTTTTATTACAGGGTTTGATTCTAATCTTGAATCTTGGAGGTGTTTCCGCCGATGCTATTTTTATAAAACGGTTTCCCGTTTATAAACGATTCACCTCTACAACATTCTTATATGCTCTAACACGAGCTCTGATGTATGTTGTGACGTCCTTTGGGGTTGTCTATTTAACGGAATGGTTTGGCTACGCAGGGATTTTATTTATTACCATTCCCTGTTGTGTGGGATTTTTGGCAGGTGTCTATTATTTTGAAAAGATAGATAAAGAAAAACTCGATAAAACCCTTTTCATACCACGGAACAGTATGATACACAGCCAAGCAGGATAAGAAAACCTTTTAAAAAAATGGCATGGAGCAGAATTCTTTCGTCTTGTCTGGTACGATTGTTGATTGAGATGATGCTTTTTTCTTATTTTTTGTTCCATTTTTCCTAAACCACTCTGGGAATTCCTTCAACTGCATAAGAAAGGAGAAGGATGAGAAAATTAAAGGCTATTTCTCTTAGGTGTTGAAAATAAAATCCTCTAATATCAATGCTACCAGTAGAATTTAGTTGAAGTTAACCATGAATAAGCCCTTTTCATTGTTTTTAATATTATTCTTGTTCATTTTCCAGACAGCAGTATTTTCTGCTGACCAAGCGTGTGAACTTATAGATAAAAGCAGGATTAAAACCATTCACATAGCTAATTTTCTCCCCGCTTCAATTGTTCAGGATGTTAATGTCAAAGTGAGTGCAGGCTATACAGAGAAACAAGCAAAAGGAATTGTTGGAGAATTAATAGCAAGAACGGAGATAGAAGAAGGTAAAATTAGCGTACCAGGAGACCCCAGAGAAAGAAAAAGCATTGTCAGCTTCTTTGAGAGTAATGGGTGTTCTGTAAGTCTTAAACATACCGGTGATCAAGGTGTCGACGATGTTTTTATTATCTCTGTTGCAAATGGATATAGAATAGACAGAAGGTATAACCCAATTTTTCATGAATCAAAATATGATGGCCGTTGCACATTAAAACTAAGCCAAACTAAGAACATGTGTAAGCAGCTTTCTATCCAGTGGTTAGGACATAGCCTGGATAAATTGGGAAGAAGACTAAAAAAATCTGAGGTTGTTAATGATGGTGTGTGCTTAGTAACGCCGAATGCTGAGCTTGAAATAAAAGCATGTGGAGCGTGCTGGAAAGAATTCAGAGACTCTATAGAGTGGTTGAATGGTCAGTTAATGTCTGGTCATTTTTATAGAACCGCTAGCGTTTTATGTACAAGCGGGAAACTTACTATATATTCTATAAATGGCTAGCGTGTTTATTAGTTGAGGAGCTCTCACAGGATTGCCTCACTTAAGTTTGATTTAAGATTTTAAGGCGCGCTGTGCATTTCCACTCCCTGCTTCTTTTCTCAATTGCTTAATGGATCGCCCTTTCCTCTGGCTTTTTGGAGCAGGTTCAAGGCCATGTGCTTAATAATAGAGTTATTCTAAAAAGTTGGTGATGGCATAAAATTATAGTTGGCGTATCCTATGGCGGCGATTAAACTGCCATAACTTTTTTCAAAGAAGGATACGCCATGGGTAAGGATAATGTAATTGCATTCATGCAACCAGGAGAATTTAACGATCAACTAACAGCTGTTTTGCGACAAGGAGCTCAAAGGCTTGTTTTACAAGCTGTTGAGGCCGAGTTTGCGAGTTTTTTGGATAAACATGACGGTGAGCGATTAGCCGATGGGCGAAAGCGCATTGTCAGGCACGGCCATTTGCCAGAAAGGAAGGTGGTAACGGGCATCGGATCTGTCCCCGTTCAGGTTCCCCGGTCTCGAGATCGAAAAGGCCACCAGGATAAGGACGTGATTCGCTTTGTGTCGCAGCTGTTGCCGCCGTATGTGCGTCGCAGAAAGAGTGTGGAAATGGCGATCCCGTATCTTTATCTGAAGGGGATATCCTCTGGGGATTTTTGTGAAGTGATGCCCGTTTTGCTTGGCAGGGATGTTGTTGGGTTTTCCGCGGATACCGTCTTGAGCTTACGCAAGCAGTGGAAGCTGGATCTTGAGAATTGGGAGAAACGACGGCTGGACAGCAAGAGATATATTTACCTTTGGGCTGACGGGGTTTATTTATCTGCGCGCATGGAGGAAGACAAGCAATGTCTTTTGGTGATTATGGGGGCTACACCGGAGGGTAAGAAAGAGCTGGTTGGGTTTACGAATGGATACCGGGAAAGCACCCAAAGTTGGCGGGAGCTTTTATTCGATTTGAAGGCCAAGGGTCTTTGTGTTCCCCCCCAAGCTGGCGGTGGGAGATGGGGCTATGGGGTTTTGGGGAGCGTTAGATCAAGTGTTCCCAACAACGCGTCAGCAACGATGCTGGCTTCATAAAACGTTCAACATTTTGGATAAACTGCCAAAGTCCCTGCAGAGTAAAGCCAAAGCAGACGTCCATAACATTTGGATGGCTGAAACCAAAGAAGATGCCGGCAAAGCTTTTGATTCATTTGTTGAAAAGTACCAGACCAAGTATCCCAAAGCCACGGCCTGCCTAGAAAAAGATCGTCAGGAATTATTAGCCTTTTATGATTTTCCCGCTGAGCATTGGAAACATATTCGCACGACAAATCCTATCGAAAGCACCTTTGCAACTGTTAAACACCGCACTCGACGGTCTAAGGGATGTCTGTCTCGGGAGACAGCTTTTATCATGGTCTTCAAGTTGATCAAAGACGCTGAAAAAACTTGGCGGCGGCTGGATGGAAAAAACCAATTGCCAAAACTGATCACTGGTGTCAAATTTCAAGATGGTTGTGAGGTCATCACCAAGGAGCAATTAGCCGCTGCCTAATTTAACCCGTCACCAACTTTCCAGAATAACTCTTAATAATAGAAATGTTTTGGAGCATGGCATCGTCTGATGAGACCTCATCATCCCTAAAAATGATATCCGACACCCAATACACAAACTGTTCTCGATAGAACCAATACGACCGAATGGTGTTGCCTATCTTTCAGCATTTGGTTCCAAAGAGGGTATGTAATACCGTGTCTCCTGAAAAAAATTCCCTTGATTTCTCTCATACTCATAATTCTCTATCAGGCTCTTCAATAAGGCCAATCGTGTTGTTCTTTAAGCGTTTCTGGATACAAAATCATCCGATACTTTCTTCTTGAAAATGGGACCATACTCAGATCCATCAAGGGTATTATAAGCCCCCACAGAAAGCTCTTTGAGGAGATCTATTAATTCCGATGCACACCTCCAAGGCGTGCCAGCCACAAAATCCTCCATTAACTTATTCTGAATCAATGCTTAATCGACTCTTCCTTATATATTCCTTATAACACTTCTAGGTGTTATCTGGGACAGACCCAAACTTCTTAAAATTTTAAAACATTTAATGATGAAGAAACGTGAGACTCCACCTACTTCGATTTTCAACTACAGCAAGCCTACCAATGATCTATATAAGCTTTCTCGGGACATTAAATCTTGATGGGAACCATCTTCCATAATAATACCATTGTTAATGACAATTATACGGTCAATGCACTCAAAAATTGAAGTACGATGAGAAATAAAAATCATTGTTTTTTCTTTATATGACAAAATATTTTCTTGAATTTTTTGTTCTGTTCTGGAATCCAAAGCTGATGACATTTCATCAAAAATACAAACGGATGATGGTTTCAGTAAGGCCCTGGCTATAGCTAGTCGTTGTTTTTCTCCACCTGAAAGTTGGTTTAATACATTATCTTGAGATTGAAAATGACGCTGAGCAACATCATTCAAACAGGATTGTTCTATCACTTCTTTTATTTGTTTGTATGATGGATTATTGTGGCCGTAAGAAATATTTTCGGTGAAGGGGCGGTTAAAAAGACAAAGATTTTGAGGAACAAAAGAAAATAAACTATACAAAGATTCTACAGATAAATCATTTATGTTCTGACCATCAATTGTAATATACCCCGACCATGGTTTATAAATTCCAAGAAGTAAGTATATTAATGTTGTTTTTCCGCATCCAGAAGGACCAAAAATTCCTACTTTTTGTCCCAGTGGGATAGATAATGATAATTTTGATAGTATGGGCCTATCAGCATAACCAAAAGAAACATCGTGGAAGGAGATAACGCCTTTTTTACACTCCAATAATTTTTTAGGATTAGGAGACGTATTGGGACTTAAAAGGACAGACAGCCCTTGGGTCAATTTTCCAAACGTAACAGTAATTCGTGAAAAGTCCTCTAAAAATCGCGATACGCTATCAAAAATCTGAGTATTGAGCGTCAGAATGAGGGCAAAATCTCCAACTGTAAAAATTCCTCTTTCTCTTCCTTTTAACAAAATAACCCAGCATAACACTTGCAACAGGATAAAGGCCATACCTTGAAAAAGGCCTAATTTAATTAAATAAATATCAAGGGTTTTTTCAGCTTTTACACAATCATCTGACCATGTCTCAATATTTTTGATTTCTTTTTTTTGTGCATTAAAAAGGCGAACAGCTAACATATTTGATAGTAAATCAATAGTTTTACCAATCATGTTCGTTTTTTTTTGTGATACAAGATTAGAAAGTGTCATGGTATGTTTTGATAACCTTAAAGATACCAAAAGAAAAAAGAAAATCCAGACTGTCATTAGTAATGAAAATATGGGGCTAATCATAAATGTTATGCCAATTGTGCCTATGAATCCTAATAGATAGCTTGTAACACGATCGATTAGAAATGATAAAACGGCTGGGGCTCCTTCGGAAGTATCTAATACGTAGTGACCTAAGGTACCTGATAAATTGCCTTCGAAATATTGTTGAGGTTGCCTCATTTGGTGTTGCATTAAATCTAAAATAATTTTCTGTTTAAAAGCTGGAATGAAGGATCGACAAATCCACTCATGAAGACGGAATGCTAAAATAACAGTTATTCCAAATATAAAATAAAAAATAATAAGTGGTAAAATATTATATATAATATATGAAGAATATTGAGGGTCAGAGATAAAATCCAATACCCGTTTTAAAATATAAGGACGGGCCCAAAGATCCACAGACCATATAAAGGCGATACCTATGAGACCTAAAATATGGAGCCGAAAAGGTTTTAATAAGGGCAAGAAATAACTCAATACATCTAGTTTTAATAGACTTGATGTGTTTTTATAAAACAATTTCCTCATTTTTCTCTCTTTCTATGATGGGTTGCATTTGAAGCACTTTAGGGTAATAATAAACGAAATTTTAATAATTTATTAGATTTTCCATGAAGCAATATTTATATAAGCCCAGCAATCCTATTTTGAAAAACTTTCCATCAACTCTAAAAACACGAAGATTAGAAATTCGTCCTGTTCGTCCTGGCGATGGAATTTGTTTGTATTCACTTCTTTCAGAAAACTTCGATTTTTTATCTAAATGGGTTACATGGTTAAACAAATCTTTTTCTCAGGATGAATGTGAGGTGTTGTGTAGGCAGTATTATGCAGATTTTATTCTAAGACAAGGATTGCATTTTCTAGTGTTTACTAAAGACACGAGCACAGCGATTGGATCCATTAGTTTATCTGAAATAGATTGGTCCATACCAAAAGGAAGTGTTGGATATTGGGGGGCTTTGAATCATTCTGGGAATGGATATATAACGGAGGCAGCGGGAGCTATCTCACGCTTCGCTTTTGATTGCCTAAATATCAAACGGTTAACCATCTTGTGTGATAATCGAAATAGAAAAAGCTGGAAAATTGCAGAACGTCTTGGCTTTAGTCTCGAATTACAAGCAAAAGGTCTCATTGATTCCGTAGAATCAGCAGATCTTTGTTTGACTCGTCAATATGTACGATGGAATGCAGATGGTCTCGAGCATTTCGAAACAATAGGCTCGGATTTTTTTAATGATAAACATCCTTTGTCTTCGAAAAATTGTCACACCCTGGTGGATGGTTATAATAGAGCTACTGCGTAAGTCGAGGCAGTTGGCTCAAAGAAGCTGACAGATCCCTTTCCCCTATTTTTTGTTTAGGCTATAGCGAATCCATTTTTGAGATTGACGATTCCAGCGATGATTTTGAATTTTACGTTATATCGTTTTCGTTTAT
>CAIVFQ010000006.1 GCA_903905285.1 uncultured Alphaproteobacteria bacterium | reverse complement strand
TACCTTTGTCCATACAAGACACCGAAGCCCCACCAATGCTTTTGCTCACCTCATTGCGGGACTAATTAATTACCAGCTCAGGGACGATAAACCATCTCTAGAATCTGTCGTTAAATTAAATCCTTAAACGCAACTCGGGTTTTTTTATAAATAAGAAGGACGGATTGAGAACAGCTTTTCAACTTTCTTAACCGCATCTTTTTTTGCCACAATCACCAAAAAATCACCCACGCTGATAATCACTTTTGTTGGTGCCAGCAAAACTTCTTTATCACGCACAATGGCGGCGATCATGACTGACCCTTTAATGGTGACGTCATCGACGGTTAAACCAATAATGTGGCTGGTCTCGCGCGCTTCGGCTTCGATCACCTCGACATGGCCATCTCCCAGCGTGTGAACAGACCGAATTCGCCCTTGTCGCACATACTGAAGAATACTGGAAACTGTTATAGAACGCGGGTTAATCACCCCATCAACGCCAAGGGACGTTACAAGGGAAGCATGATGGATATTGTTCAAAAGGGCTAAGGAACGTCCTGCCCCACAGCGTTTGGCCAATAAAGAGGCTAAAATATTCACCTTGTCGTCATCGGTGACCGCCACGACAGTTTCACAATTATGAACACTGGCTTCATTTAAAATGTCGTAGTCCAAAGCATCACCGCACAGAACGTCGGTATTTTTTAAAAGACGTGCGGCTATTTCAGAGCGTTCCTGATTTTTTTCAATCATCTTTACAACGACACCAGGTTGGGTCGCTTCAATTTCTAAAGCCAACGTCTTGCCAATGCTTCCCCCCCCAACAATCAACATTTGACGACCTTCGCTTTCTTCATAACCAAAGGCGATCATAGCTTGGCGAATATCTTGCGTCGTGGCGATAAAATGAACTTCGTCCCCCGCTTGCAGAATATCGTTTTGATCTGGCAAAAAGGCTTGGTCTCCGCGGGCAATACAAACAATGTGCATATCAGCGCTGGCAACCAACCCCGGCAATAAACGTAAGGGCGTATTAATTAAAGAAGATTGATGACGACACCGCACACCAACGACTTTCACATGGTTAGACACCAACGGAATCACTTCAAACGCACCAACAACTTGGGCGCTGCGGCTTAACGATTTGGCGACTTCGATTTCAGGGGAAATAATGACGTCAATGGCCAACCGGCTAGGGTGAAACATGTCTGACCAGGCTGGCTTTAAATAGCTTTGATGGCGCACCCGGGCAATTTTGGTTTGAACCTGAAAAATAGACTGGGCAACTTCGCAGGCAACCATGTTGACTTCGTCTGATGCGGTCACGGCAATCAGCAAATCAGCATTTTCAGCGCCGGCTTGTTTCAAAACATCTGGGTGAGAGGCAAACCCCACAACCGGTTGAATGTCAATTTTGTCGCTAATGCGGCGCAACAAATCGGACGACTGATCAACAATGGTGATATCGTTTTCTTCGAAAGCCAAGTACCGCGCGATGCTGTAACCAACCTGGCCGCCCCCTAAAATAATAACTTTCATAATTAAAAAACTTCCCCTTATTGCGGGTCAGTTTAACACTTAATCTCTTAAAAATATCTAAGAACCTGTCTTCATGAAATTTATAGACAGAGCATTCGTCATTGCGAACCCCCGAAGGGGTGTGGCAATCCAGAAAATCCCTGGATCACCCCGCACTCCATAAAAAATCTACAAATAAGTTAAGTAGCTTAGATCAAGCTGCCGATTCCACCATTATACGCAAAAGCAGCATAAGCAGCCGCAAACCCAAATCCTATAAAAGGTGCGCCTAAAGTAAAAGCCAGTCCTTGCTTCAATTTACTCAAACGTTCCTCACTTTTTAGGGGAACAACCCCTTCGTATCCATACGCTGCGTAGTAAAGACTTTTAACGCCAGTAAATGGTGCTCCACAACTGGTCCATAGAAAGATTTTTGTCGCTGTTAATGGAATGCCGATATAACGGTTGAATGTGGTTATTTTAGAAGGTGCTACAAAGCCTGAGTTAACTGTTGATGCCACTTTTCGTTGTTCATCTACCAGAGGGTCAACGCCTGATGCCGCGTACGAGATATGGCTAAAAAAAACCAAAGCAAACATAATTTTAAAAGTATGTAGCATCTTCATAATGTTAATCCTTATCTAAATAATTCAGTATTTACCTCGCTACATGTAGATATAGATAGAATTGATTAATAATTCGTTAATAACACCAAAGAAACAGGCATATTCTTAAGGTAGGCTTAACCCAACTTTGTGACGAACCTGATTAGGATACCCCAGTGTTCCTTGACACAAGCATGTGCCTTTTTCAAATAATCAAGGCAACTTTAAACCAATTCTATCCAAATCTGTGAAGTACCCTCAGCCGAAGAGTTTAATCAAGAGTAACGAATGTTTGAACCAATAATCTCTCCCCAAGAGAACGTCTGTCGGCCTTCTGTTTTCCTTGTCTAACCACCCCCCTGGTTCTCCATGATGGTTTCGTTCTCCTATCCTTTCTCCATACCTCACAGTACGAACTAAGGTAGGATCAAGATCTGTTACAGCGATTCCCCCTGGAAATTGCGCCTGCAACCTAGCAAAAACATCACAAATAAGGCCTTTCTTCCATCGGCGCTGGTTCTTACCAAAAACGTCCCCATGCTGTGTGAAGGCTCCATCCTCTCGAAGATTTCTATCTTCTGGATTGACTAGCCTTATAGGGGCATTTGCAAACCCATCAACGCCTTCGATCATTGTACTAAGATAATTTTCCAACGAACCGCCTGTGAAAGTAGAAAAATTACCGAAAATGGGTCTTAACAAATCTCTACTAACGCCCAGCGAACGCAAAGCAATTCCTAAAGACAAGACGAAATCCATTTCATTATCAAAAAGAACACTTCTCAGTTGTGAAACACAGCCTTCGAAGGTTTGTTTCAATTGCAGTACTGGTTGTGGTTGTTCTCTGACAATAGCTACACATCTTTGCTGTACTGCTTTTGCAATTCCATCAATAATACTTGTTGGGTCCATAGGTGGTAATTGGACAGCTCCAATCGGTTGTGCGGCAGAGGCAGCTGGCGGAAGAGCAGCATCATCGGCCACGGCACCTGCCAAAGCGGCAGCGGTAGCAGCAGAAGCCGTATGATCCGTTGCAGGAGTCAATCTAAGAACGAGGTGCAAGGTTCCATCAGGGCCACGTTTGTCTTCCAGTACCTGCATCCCGGCGGCGTTTCGCGCCAACGAAAAAGTAACAAAAAACAAAATAACTAATGATTTTGAAAACATGAAAACCTCCTAAAGAATTATGATGCGCATCTTTTATGTATGCCGATTTCAGATCGTTTTTCGATCCCTCAGCAACGACACGAAAGAACCGAAAAACCAATCTCTGTAGAGAGGTGTATAAGTATTGAAGCGTTTTTTCAAGATGAATTATTTTTATTTTCCGCCTTACTTGCACACTACGTAAAGTATTAAAAATCTTAAGGCAACTTTAAACCAAAGGGGCCTAAATAGCCTTGCAACTGTTTCAACAAGATTTCTAAGCCTTCTTGGGTTTGCGATTCAGCCCGCGCCACCAAAATAGCCTGAGTGTTCGAGGCCCTTAACAACCACCAACCCTCTTTTGCCTGAACCCTAACCCCATCGACATTATTAAAGGGAACACCATCATGGCTAAGCTGCACTTGAATAGAGGCAATGACATGAAACTTTTTGTCGTCATCGCAATCAATACGAATTTCTGGTGTGTTAATACATTTTGGTAAATCATCAAACATCTGATCCAGGGTTTGATCTGTATGATGCAAAATATTTAAAAGGCGAATGGCAGCATAAATGGCATCGTCATAGCCATAATAATCATCGGCAAAAAAGATATGGCCGCTCATTTCTCCGGCCAACAAAGCCTTTGTTTCTGCAATTTTTGTTTTAATAAGCGAATGCCCTGTGCGCGCCATAATGGCCCGCCCTTTGTGTTTTTGAATCTCATCGAACAAAATCTGGCTGGCCTTCACATCAGCAATAATGGTAGCCCCAGGGTGCCGTGACAAAACGTCACGCGACCACAAAACCATCAATTGATCGCCCCACAGAATGCGCCCCTGGCCATCAATCACACCAATCCGATCACCATCGCCATCAAAGGCAACACCCAAGTCACAGTGATGATGGCGAACGGCTTCCCTTAACTGTTCCAAATTTTCAGGAACGGTGGGGTCTGGATGGTGTGCGGGAAAGGTACCATCAATGGTGGTGTTGATAGCAACAGAATCAACGGCCAGCTTGCCGCAATCAACCAGAGCTTGAATAATTTGCCCAGCAGCGCCATTACCAGGGTCCCAGGCCACCTTTAAGCGACGACCTGGCTTATAGTCTTGCAGGATGCGTGCTGTATAGGCTGGGTCAATTGACACAGATTCACAGCTCCCTGCTGGATAGGCGACATAAGGTTCACTGATCGCTAGCTTTTGAATATCAACCCCATAAAATGGACGAGAAGACAACGTCATCTTAAATCCATTATCCTGGGCTGGGTTATGCGACCCTGTTACCATAATGCCCGCGTCAGTTTCTAAATGCTTAACCGAGAAATACAACATCGGCGTTGGCCCTATGCCAATATCTTGCACATGAATACCGGTTTGGGTAAGTCCATCTATTAAAGCAGCAGCTAGAGCGGGTGAACTAAGACGTCCGTCGCGCCCCACGCTTACGGTTTTAAGACCGTTCTTTTGCATCATCTGACCAAATCGCTGCCCTAATAATAAGGCGTCTTCGACTGATAACGTTTCGCCAACGGTTCCCCTTATATCGTATTCTCTTAAGATTTTGGGGTTAAAAGCATGGGCAGAAGGATCTGAAACCATAAGAATTTTCCTACACAAAAGGAGGAATAAAAAAAGAAGTGGTGCCCGCTGCCGGACTCGAACCGGCACGCCCGCAAGAGCGACAGATTTTAAGTCTTATCACTGGCAACCTCCAAAAAGAAGTGTATACCTACGAAACCCAATCTATTCAGGGCTTTTAAGGACATTTTTCTAAATCTCATTCTACTAAATTCTCTTAAAAAGTTGCTTTTACATCAAATCAAATGGTAGGATTGCGGTAGATTCAATCAGAGGACCTACTACCTATGCCAAAACTAACCAAGGCCATTATAGACTACAGCTCGCCAAAAGAGAAAAACTATATTGTTTGGGATACCGAAATTAAGGGGTTTGGATGTCAGATTTTAAAAAGCGGTAGCAAAAAAACCTACGTTTTTTATTATTGGTCTCCTCTTACCAAAAAGAAGGGATACGTCAAAATCGGATGTCATGGAAATATCACTGTTGATTTTGCCAGAAATGCTGCCAAGAAACTGGCTTCTGCCCTCGCTTCAGGTCTTGATCCTAAAAAAGAAAAAGAAGAGAAACTCATCGAAGAAAAACAATCCATTCTTTTCGCCGACTTCTTTGAGGTTTTCAAAACCAAGCATGTCCTTGTCGCCTACAAGGATAAGGGCAAAAACAATATGGGATATGCGAAGCTTCATATCCTGCCCTACTTTGGCAAAAAAAAGATAGATGAGATTTCCTCAAAAGATATTCGAAGCTTTCTGGATTCGCTGGCTCATATTTCCACAACAGCTAACCGCTGTTTTGCTTTGTTAAGTATGGCCTTTAAAAAGGCAGAAGATTGGGAATACTTGCCTCCCAGAAGCAATCCTTGTGCAAGGGTTAATAAATACAAAGAAAACAAGAAACAGCGGTTTTTAAGTGATGAAGAGCTAAAAAGATTAGAAGACTCCTTAGTGCAACAATTGAAAAAACAACCAGCCTCTTACTGCACGGTCAATGCTATTTTCTTGGTTTTATATACAGGCTGCCGTATTGGAGAAATCTTGAACCTTAAATGGGAAAATCTCCACCTTAAGGATCGCTATATTCACTTGCCGGACACCAAGACAGGGGAAGGGGCACGACCTCTTAACCAAAAAGCCATTGACCTTTTGAACTCCATGATGCCTAAAGAAAAGAACCCTTATATTTTTTATGGCAAGATTCCTGGCCAGCCAATGATAAATCTCAACACAGCTTGGGGAGCCATTTTAAAAAGAGCAGACATTAAAGACTTTCGGATTCATGATCTTCGCCATTCCTTTGCCAGCTTTGCTTTAAAAAAAGGTGTTCCCCTTGTTCATGTCTCCAAACTCTTAGGACATCGAAATATTGTAACAACGATGAGGTATGCTCACCTAGAACTCGAACAATTAAAGGAATCTACCAATATTGTGAATCAGGTGTTTGGGTGATAAGACAGCAGCATATAGTATGGCAAAAGAAGGACACTTACCCTACCTTTCTGCAACCTTCCTGTATTTTTAAGCGACGAAGCTGTGTCTAATTAATCTTCAAGAAGAGAAATTAATTAAGAGTGATGAAACATTAAAAATGTGTTAAAGTCAGCGAGATTAAGTAATTTAATTGTTTTAGATGAAAAAAGAATAATTTTTAGAACAATTAAAAGAAATTACAATGTATAAAAGGGGGTAAATATGCATCATTATATTGTTTACAGTGTTATACTTTTGGCTTTTTCAGGCTTTGTAGAAATACAGAATGGACCTGTGTTTGCAGCTGATGATCCTCTTGATGATGCTCCGCCTTCTATGTCTTTAGCTCCGATTCCTGGGGCTGCAGGGTCTAAACGGGGGCATGACGAAGATGAAGAGCAGAGAAAACGTGCTAGGAGAGTTGTTGGTGATGTTGCAGCTGCTGCTGATCAAGAAGGAGAGGAAGGCGATGACGAAGAGGGAGAGGATGGAGGGGAGGCTAGGGCTTTTGCAGCGCTGTCGGGCGAGCAAGTTTATGCTAACCCTATCTTTGATGCGGCAGCAAAATATCTTTTAGCCGATCATGACATTCGACTAGGGTTTATGAGAACTTTTACGCAGAATCCTCATATCGTCTCTACTGAACTTTTAGATAGTTCTTTGAATCCATTACGAACTTTTACACAAGCACGTGCATTCTTAGGTGACAGAAGAAGTGACGAATTTATAGAGAGAATTGGAAGAGAAAGAGAAGCGAGCCGTATTAAGGTTACAGTTGGCGCGGAAGGGGAAGAAGAAGCAGTTAGAAATGGGGGAGACTTTCTAGTAGCTTTATCTAAAATATTTGGTGACCTTAAGAAAAAATTCCCCCCTTTAGAAAGGCATTCACAATTGGATGTGGTCTGTAGGTTAGACAATGGTGAGTTTATTTTGGTTGAAGTACAAGTAAAACCTCAAGATTTTTGGGACAAGCGCGCTTTATGTTATGCCGCGGCTTTTTATGGTAATCAGCTAAAACGAGGAGGAGATTGGGGTGACCTGAAGAAAGTTATAGCCATTAACTTATTAGGAGGTGAAGGCAGACATTGGAGACACACACCTTTGGAGTTGGTTCGCCATTATAAATTTACTAGCGAAGTTGGCGGCCATCGCCATGAAATTGATTCCCTAAAATTAATTCAATACAACCTTTTAAGTCCACAAATTGACGGATTAACCCAAGTAGAACTTAAAGAATGGCTGCAATTTTGGAAGGCTGCCCATCAGCGCAAAGCAGACGAGGTGACTGGTGTCACGACAGCAGCAGTACGAAGCGCCTACGAACGTGTCAGGGTAGCTGCTTTGCCAGAGGGGGTAAAAGCGGGGTATGAGACAGAAGTCGCGGATTATCTGAAGTATAGCCAACATATACACCACGAAAAAGATGAGGCGCGTAAAGAGGGGGTTGAGGAAGGGCTTGAGAAGGGGGAGCATAAAGCCATGTTAACAGTGGCGATAAAGATGTTTAAAAAAGGTGGAGCTTACACGCCTGACATTATGGATCTTACAGGCATAACCGAGGTGCAATTAAGGGAAGCTCTTGCCAAAGAGAAAGGTGAATAAAAATTAAAAGGAGGTTTAAATGAAAAAGATAATTTTTCCACTATTAATAGCAGGGGCCGCCATGGGTGCCTATGGAATGGATGAAGATGGTAAAACCACTAGAGACAGTAGACAGGTTTTATCTCCTTTGCCTAACCTTGCAAATACTACAGACTTAGGAAATCCTTATCCCGAGTGTAGTCAACATATTAAGGCTATAAAGGAGCAAGCTCGCCGTAAAGGAATTGAGGAAGGGCTTGAGAAGGGAGAGCATAAAGCCATGTTAGTAGTAGCAATAAGGATGTTTAAAAAGGCCGGTACTTACACGCCTGACATTATGGAGCTTACAGGTATAACTGAGGGCCAATTAGGGGAAGCTCTTGCCAAAAGCGAAGGTAAGTAAAAAAACTT
>CAIVFQ010000005.1 GCA_903905285.1 uncultured Alphaproteobacteria bacterium | reverse complement strand
TGCAAAGAGGGGGTTCAACTGTCCGCAATGATGGCTTTCTTGTCCATCATCACTTGAAATTTTATTTTCTCCTCTTGCATCAAAAACTGATGTAAAGTGGCCCTATCCGTAAATGACAGCATATCTTTGTCGTGATTGATTTCCGTTGTGTTTTCTTCTTAAATGGCATTCTGCTCAGTGGTTTGGCCCTGACGATGTTCATCCCTTTATTGGCAGAACTTATCTTTTACCGCACCGACAATTCTCTTGGATTTATAACCTCAATTTTCATTTGTGGGTTTTTTGGGTCAGCCCTTGCCCTTGCTAACCGTCCCCAGGCAAAAATTGTGCTGGGCATGCGCGAAGCCTTTTTAATGACAGCGTTTAGTTGGATTGTTTTATCCCTATTCGCAGGGCTACCTTTTTATTGTATCGATGCAAAGTTCAGTTTCATTAACGCCTGGTTTGAATCCGTTTCTTCGCTAACAACCACAGGGGCAACTGTTCTAACAGATTTAGATTGCACATCCAAAGGGTTGTTATTGTGGCGCGCCTTGCTGCAATGGTTGGGGGGCACAGGTATCGTCGTTATGGCCATGACCATTTTTCCAACGTTACGTATTGGCGGCATGCAACTATTCCGCAGTGAATTTTCAGACCGTTCAGAAAAGATATTGCCCCGTCTTTCGCAAATTGTGACGGGCATTCTGTCAATTTATATTCTGTTCACGGCTGTCTGCGGTTTCTTGTTGTGGTGGGTTGGTATGTCCGTTTTTGACGCGATTTGTCACGCTATGTCTACGGTTTCAACGGGGGGTCTTTCAACCAAAGATGCATCCATTGGTTTTTATGATAATCCCCTTATCGAAATCATTATTATGGTGTTTATGATTTTAGGGGGCAGTACCCTGATTCTATATATCAAACTGTGGAACGGTGATGCCAAGGCACTACGCCGTGACAGCCAGCTGAAAGCTTATTTGGGTGTTTTATTGGTTGCGTCGCTTATTGTGACGTTTTGGCAATGGCTTATAAACAACTTTGACTTTATTACCAGTTTACGCCGGGGAACGTTCATAACAATTTCGACAATTACAACCACAGGTTTTATAACCAGCGATTATGGTCAGTGGGGGGCTTTCTACGGTACGTTCTTTTTTATTCTGGGGATGATTGGGGGGTGCACGGGCTCCACAACCGGGGGCATTAAGATTTTCCGCTTCCAGGTTTTGTTTGCGTTAACAAAGTCGCACCTGTTACAGCTTCGCCGCCCCCATGGTGTTTATGTGCCTACCTATCAAGACTATAAAATCAGTGACGCGGTTGCGTTTTCGGTCTTTACCTTTATCACCCTGTATTGTTTTTGTTTGGTCTTACTGGCCCTTGCTTTGTCGGGAATGGGGCTTGATTTCGTAACCAGTCTGTCAGGGTCAGCAGCGTGTCTTAGTAACACTGGATTGGGTCTGGGCAAATTAATTGGCCCCCATACGTCGTTTGCAACACTGGCCGATGGCCCAAAATTGGTGATGATGGTCGGCATGATTTTGGGCCGGCTTGAGCTTTTAACAATCTTAGTGCTTTTCATGCCCTCTTTCTGGCGCGATTAAAGTTTACAGAAAACTAATAAACATTTGGAAGATGAAGGGTCTTGTTTGAGTGTGTTCTAGCTTTTATAACTAGACAAATTACTGAATAAAAGCATCCCCCTCACCCATGGCACAATCTTTCACCATTCCTTTTGGTAGGCCTTATTTAACAGGCCGAGAACAAACCCTTATCAACCAAGCGCTGACAGAGGGGTATTTGCATGGCAATGGCCACTTTACAAAAAAGAGTCAGACTGAATTACAAACGCTTACAGGGTGTCAAAAAGTTTTGTTGACGCATTCGTGTACCGCTGCCTTAGAGATGAGCGTTCTGTTGGCTGATATTCAGCCGGGGGATGAGGTGATTATGCCATCCTACACCTTTGTTTCGACCGCAAATGCCGTTGTTCTTCAAGGCGGGGTTCCTGTTTTTATTGATATTCGCCCCGACACGCTGAACATTGATGAAAACAAAATAGAAGAGGCGATTACCCCCCTCACCAAGGCGATTATTTGTGTGCACTATGCCGGTGTCGCGTGTGAAATGGATACCATTCGATCCATTGCCAAAAAACATAATTTAATCGTTATTGAAGATGCGGCCCAGGGCGTTGAAGCGTATTACAAAAACAAAGCGTTGGGAACGTTGGGCCATTCAGGGGCCTTTAGCTTTCACGCAACTAAAAATATTATTTCGGGTGAAGGCGGAGCATTGCTTGTTAACGACCCCGAATGGATAGACCGGGCCGAAATGATTTGGGAAAAAGGCACCAACCGCAAAAAGTTTTTATTAGGGCAAGTCGATAAATACAGCTGGGTTGATAAGGGGTCCTCTTTCTTGCCTGGTGAGGTTACGGCTGCCTTTTTGGTCGCGCAATTAGAGTCTGTGAAGGAAATTACCGAACAGCGGGTTAAGATTTGGAACCATTATCATCATGTTTTAGACGCCTTAGAAAAACAGGAAAAATTAATACGACCAACCATTCCCACCGACTGTCAACACAATGGCCACTTATATTACATTCTGCTAAAGGATGGTGCGCAGCGTAACCTTTTAATGAATCATTTACGCCAACAGGGCATTCAGCCAGCAACCCATTATGTGCCATTGCATGATTCCATTGCTGGTCAAAGATTTGCCAGGACTTCAGGAGACTTAGCCGTAACGTGCCGGGTGGCTGATACGATTTTAAGACTACCCTTATTTTCCGAATTAGCCGAAAGCCAGATAGACTTTATTGGGGCTGAGATAGAAAAATTCATGTGAAAATGGCATTTCTGCCAAAAAAGACTTGCCAAAAAGTAGGGAGCCATATTATAGCTTATAGGGATAGAACCCATAAAAAGCGGGCGTAGCTCAGGGGTAGAGCACAACCTTGCCAAGGTTGGGGTCGAGGGTTCGAATCCCTTCGCCCGCTCCAAATTGGTTGTTAATTTTTGAAGTACTGTTTTAAAGGATCATTCAATGGCTAAATCTGCTGTTATTAATATTAAACTCTTAAGCACGGCCGATACTGGGTATTTTTATGTTACGCAAAAAAATCCTCGTAAAAAGCCAGAGAAATTAGAATTGCGTAAATATGATCCTGTCATTCGCAAGCATGTTGCCTTTAAAGAAGCAAAAATTAAATAACGTAAAACCTTTGTTTTAAAGGCATTGATTGATGCGCCTTCGATTCTGCAAGGCGCCCCTCTTTCAATATTTCCATAAGCTATTATCAATATTCTTCAGAAGTTGCTCGTGAGCCTCCCGTTCAGATGCAGTTAAAACGAAATCTCGTTTTGGAAAATTAACAACAACTGCAGCAACTTCCTCTTGGTTTTCTAACGTGGTTGTGGTTTTACTGATGCCCAGCTGTCGTTGGCGACCACCTAAAAGTTCCAAATAAACCTGTGCTAATAACTGCGAGTCAAGTAAGGCACCGTGCTTATCGCGCCTTGATAAATCAATCTGAAATCGTTTACATAAAGCATCGAGACTGGCAGGAGAACCTGGGAATTTCTTGCGGGCCATGGCCAGTGTATCGGTAACGCGGCTCCCTTCAAGTTTTGGTTTATTTAGCCGACCAAGCTCTGAATTCAAGAAGCCCATGTCAAAACTGGCATTATGAATAATAAGCTGATCTCCTTGAATAAAAGACAAGAATTCATTTGCTATCAATTCAAAGATCCGGTGGTTTTTAAGAAAATCGTACGTTAAGCCGGTAATCGCCGTAGACTCAGGCGGAACATCCCGTTCGGGGTTAATGTACGCGTGGAAGTGCTGTCCCGTCGGCAGGTGATTAATAAGCTCTATGCACCCTATTTCAACAATGCGATGGCCTGCCTGGTGGCTGAGGCCCGTTGTTTCTGTGTCTAATATGATTTCTCTTAACATCCTTATGTCCTTTCTTTATACAGAACCCAAATAACCGACCAACTCGTCAAGCTGTTCATAGCTTTGAAAATAGAAGGTTAAAGCCCCACCGTCCCTTGTGAACTGGAGCTTTGTTTTCATGCCCAACCGTTCGCCAATTTTTCGCGTGATCATCTCTATATCAGGGTCAATTGTTGGCTGTTTAAAGCTGGGCTGACGTTCACGTCGAACGAGGTTCTCCGTGTCTCTAACAGATAGTTTCTCCTGAATAATTTTATCGGCCATTTGTTCAATATCATTGGCTTTGGCAATGCTGCGCGCATGCCCAGCTGATAGCTTCCCTTCACGAATCAGGATTTTTACAGCCTCTGGCAGGCTATTTAATCGCAACATATTGGCGACATAACTCCGGCTTTTACTAATAGCAAAAGCAATTTCTTCTTGGGTTTTATGATGTTCATCAATTAACCGTTGGAATGATTCAGCTTCCTCCATAGGATTTAAATCATCACGTTGTAGATTTTCGATGAGACCAATCTCTAAAGCTTCTTCATCATTACAGGTGATTTCGATGACGGGAATAATACTAAGGCCAGCTTCTTGAGCAGCACGCCAACGACGTTCACCTGCAATAATTTCATAAGATTCTTCCCCCAGTTTTCTAACCAACAAAGGCTGAAGAACACCCTTTTGCTTGATAGAATTTTTCAAGGCTTCCATTTTTTCTGGGTCAAAGTATTGACGGGGCTGCATTTTCCCCGGTTTGATTGAATCAATGGCTAGAGATTGATTTTGCAAGGCGTTTGGTGTTCTATCGTCCTCGTAGGCTCCAAGTTCACCAAATAATGCCGCCAATCCACGACCTAAACTTTTATTTCCTTTTCCAGTAGGCGAGGAGGGATTCATTTTTCTTCCTTTTCTTTATTTAAAATTTCTTTTGCCAGCTCCATATACGATTGTGATCCAATGCACCCGACATCGTAAAGCAAAACCGGCTTGCCATGTGATGGGGCCTCTGACACTTTTATATTACGGGGGATAATCGTTTTGAAAACCTTGTCCTTAAGATGAAGGCGGACATCAGCAGCAACCTGTGCACACAAGGAGCTCCTTCTGTCATACATCGTCAACACAACCCCAAATAAGGCCAATTTCTCGTTGAAATTGCGTCTTACTTTTTGAATTGAATTCAGAAGGTAACTTAACCCTTCTAAAGCATAATACTCACATTGCAAAGGCACCAAAACACCATCAGCTGCCACCATGGCGTTAAGAGTCAAAAGGCCCATGGAAGGAGGACAATCAATGATGATATAGTCAAAAATTTGTCGGTAAGGATCAATTAGATTTTTGAAGATTCTTTCGCGGTTCTCAATATTGACTAATTCAACCTCTGCCCCCACAAGTTGGATGCCAGCTGGGATCACGGTTAAACCTGGAATGCTGCTTTTAAGGATGCATTCACTAATCGTGCACCTACCAATAAGCAAATCGTAGCTTGTTAGATGCTTGTCTTTTTTTAGAATGCCCACGCCCGTTGATGCATTGGCTTGGGGGTCAAAGTCGACCAATAAAACCTTGCGATCAACAGCGGCTAAGGCGGTTGCAATATTTACGGCAGTGGTTGTTTTGCCAACGCCTCCCTTTTGGTTGGCTACGACAATAATTTTGGCTGGTTTCATTTTTTGTTTACGTCCCATACTTTTATAATAGCGGCTCTTTCTTGCGTTAGACTCGGGGTGGCTTGATATGAAAATATCCAACCCTCATCCTCGCAAACCTCGATTTCTTCTTCCCATCTCTCACCCTTTAAAAAATACCCCGAAGAATTTGTTTCACGTGAAACATTTTTAAATATCTCTAATAATTGAGAGAGAGAGGCAAAAGCACGAGCGGTCACTTGATCGTATTTTTCTGTAATTTGTTCAACTCTTTGATTTAAAATTTGAACCGATGTCGATGTTTGACGAGAGACCTCTTGCATAAAAAGGCATTTTTTTCGATTGGATTCAACAAGGGTAGTATTTGAAACACCCAGAATCGCCAGAACCATGCCTGGAAATCCAGCCCCCGACCCTAAATCGATAAGACTCTTTGCACAATCAACAAGTTTGTAAAGTTGCATGCTGTCCAGGAAATGTCTATGAATGGAGTCATCTAAGGTGCCAGTTTCGACTAAATTGTAAGCAGCATTCCATTTTTTTAAAAGGGAGTCATATAGCTCTAATCTTTGAATTGTTTCACGTGAAACAATTTTTTCAGAAAAACACCCTTCATTACGAAGAAAGTCAGAAAAGGACACGGCTCACACCACTTCAATTGAAATTCATTGTGAAATCTTAAAACAATAGAAACAAAGAACCAATAGCAAAATTTTAATTCATTCTCAATGAATAACACTCGTCAGGATAAAAGTGTTAGATTATATTTTTCACAATAAAGAAGTAAAACGAGTGCGAATATTCATTGACGTCTAAGGCCCCTCACAATGATGCCAACCGTCTCAAAACGGTAATTTCATTCCAGCTGGCAAGTTCATTCCGCCGGTTAGTTTTGCCATTTCATCTTGGGTTTGCGCTTCTGCCTTGGTTTTGGCATCTTGGCAAGCAGCCACTATTAAGTCTTCTAGAATCTCAACTTCTTTGGGGTCAACCAACATGGAATCAATCTTGATGCGTTTCACATCGCCCTTGCCATTCACCGTCACCTGAATCATACCGCCGCCCGAACTCCCAGTAACTTCGACTTCTTCCATGCGTTTTTGCATGTCTGCCATTTGGGCCTGCAGCTGTTGGGCTTGTTTTAACATTTGATTTAAATTTTTCATATAATCACTTTCTAAGTTAATTTATAATTTGGACAGTGGAGCCCGGAAAGGCCTGCTGAATGGCCTGAAGGGTCGGGTGGTTTAAGGCTTGTTCCTGCGTTTTATTCAGTAAATCTTGTTTTTGATCTTGTAGGCTGCCTTTACCTGCTTGATCAGCCAGATGAATAAGCCATGATTGGTGCGTCAGATTTTGCAAAACCTGTTTTAAAGTAGGCAAAAAGCTGGCAGCAGTATGGGGCTTCAGATAAAGCGTCATCTCGCCTGGTTGATAGCTAATACAATCTGCATCCTGAAGCAACTGACTGTACAGCATAGGTTCCCGCAGTTTGGAAATGCACTCGACCAAATCTGTGAATGAAGCTGGCAAGTCCACAATAGACTTATTAACTTGGGCCTCTGGCTGAACAACAGGAGGAACGGGCGCGGCAGCCATAAGATGCTGCAACGCCTGCGAAGGTGGTTGTGATGGCGCAGAAGGTACATCCTTCGAACGGGCACCTTTAAAAGACTGAATCAAATTTTCTAAAGGGGGCAAATCCACCAGATAACACATACGAAGCAAAGCCAGCTCCAATGCCTGTGAGGGAACAGGGGCCACCTTGACCTCTTGCAAAGCATTTAACAAAGCTTGCCACATAGATAACAACGTGGAAACGGCCAAAGGGTTGGTCAGCTGTAATCCAGCATCCCGATCGGCCTGTGACCAAAAACCATCTTGCTGAAATTGGGGAACGGTTTTTAAGCAAATCAAACCATAAAGCACATCTAAAATATCTTGCAGCAATAATTGGGCATCTGCGCCTTCGTGCAGCAACTCACGCGTGTGTTGTAAGGTTAGGTCAGTCTGCCCCTCTAGCACCACCTTTAACAGCGTGAATAAACGCTGACGATTGGCCAGGCCCAACATACTATAAACAGTTTGGGCAGAAATTGAATCAGACCCATTGTCCGTAAAGCTTAAGGCAATCGCCTGGTCTAACAATGACAATCCGTCACGCATCGACCCATCAGCGGCCCGGGCAAGAGAAAAAGCTGCTTCCTCTTCCAGCACAAAACCTTCCAGGCCCGCAATTTTCTTTAAATAATCAACCAACAGTTTTGGTTCAATTCGTTTCAAATCAAAACGCATGCACCGTGATAAAATCGTGTCTGGTATTTTACGAATTTCTGTGGTGGCAAAAATAAACTTAACGTGGGGAGGGGGCTCTTCCAGAGTTTTTAAAAGCGCGTTAAAGGCGCTTTTCGACAGCATGTGAACTTCATCGATGATGAATATTTTATAATGACCTGTTACGGCCTTATACCGGCTTGAATCAATAATCTCGCGCACATCATCAACGCCGGTACGGCTGGCAGCATCGATTTCTATGACATCTAAATGACGATCATCGGCCAAACTTTTGCACGAGGCACAATGGCCGCAGGCGTCAATTAATTTTCCGGTTTCGGTATTATTATTCAGGCAATTCAGCACCCGCGCCATAATGCGGGCTGTTGTCGTTTTGCCAACACCGCGAATACCGTGCAGCAAAAATGCGTGAGGCAGCCGGTTATGGTGAATAGCCTGCGCCAGGGTCTGTACAAGCAAATCTTGACCAACCAGATCGCCTAAAGCGGTGGGGCGATATTTTCGGGCAAGAACACGGTAACCAGAAATCATGAAAATACAGTACAGCTAATGGTGAGTGGAAGACCGAATCATAACCCAAGGGACAATCGCTGCGGCTGCTTTCTTCCGAATCTGACCGGGTTCACAATGACCTTGTCTATAATCAATCTTCCGGTGACACTATACCAAACGTCCGTGAAGGGAGCCAGAAAAATAGAATCAATCATCATAATTCACTTGATTCCTTTTAAAACTGTCTTATCTTAGGAGCTTAGACTTAAGGAAATCTGCGATGAATCTGATTCGGGCGGCAACAACAGTAGGCAGCTATACAGCCATAAGCCGCGTTTTTGGCCTGGTGCGCGAGATTTTGCTATCTCATATTTTAGGGGCAGGCACACTTGCCGATGCCTTTGTCGTGGCGTTTAAATTTCCTAATTTCTTTCGCCGTTTTTTTGCCGAAGGGGCTTTTAATGCCGCTTTCGTCCCTCAAATAGCCAGATGCTTAGCCAATGGTGATGCTGAACAGGGGCGCGCTTTGGCCAAAGAATTAGCCCAAAAAGTTTTCTCGTGTCTGGCTTGGTTTTTGTTTGTTTTCGTGTTGGTGGTTGAACTGACAACGCCTCACATAATTCCATTATTAGCGCCAGGTTTTGCGACTACGCCCGAACGCCTTGATCTGGCCATACAGTTCACCCGTATCACGTTTCCCTATATCCTGTTTATTTCTTTATCAGCTTTGTTGGCGGGGGTTTTGAATTCGCTTTACCACTTTGCTGCCGCTGCGGCCGCGCCGATTCTCCTCAATTTAATGATGATTGCCGCTCTCGTTTTTTATCCGTATACAAATTTGGAACCAGGGTTTGCCTTGTGTTGGTCGGTTTTCCTGGCTGGCCTTGTTCAATTTGGGTGGCTTTATTGGGTATGCCGCCAGCTCGATTTTAAGTTTTGGCTTAAATGGCCCCAGGTGACAGATGATGTTAAAAAGGTTTTAAAGCTGATGGTTCCCGGCACCATTGGCGCTGGCGTTATGCAGATCAACCTGTTTATTGATATGATGCTGGCATCGTTGTTACCAACGGGTTCGTTATCATACCTTTATTATGCCGATCGTTTGAATCAGCTGCCGTTATCAATTTTTGGGGTGGCGATTGGTACGGCCCTTTTGCCGTCTTTATCACAATGCTGGCGCCAGGGTGATGTCAAAAAGGCTTACCGTCAGCAAAATACGGCCCTAAACTTTGCCCTGCAATTAACCATTCCGGCCACGGTGGGGCTAATTGTTTTGTCCTATCCTTTGATTGATTTGATTTTTGGTCATGGTCATTTTCAGGCCAGCGATGTCCAAAAAACTGCCCCCGCATTGGCAGCCTTTGCCTTTGGCTTACCCGCCTATGTAATGGGAAAGGTCTTTGTAACCACCTATTTTGCCTGCGAAGACACCTCCACACCCGTTAAAATAGGCCTGATCTGTGTTGCGACCAATTTGGCTTTAAATCTGTTATTCATGCCGTTTTTCAAACATGTTGGCATGGCCATGGCCACCTCCATCGCGGCCTGGATTAACACCTTTTTGTTAGCCATTTTTTTGAAAAAGCGGAATTTATTTGGTTTTCCAAAAGCATTGTTTCTGAGCACCTTAAAGATTATCCTTGTTTCTTTATTGATGGGAGGACTTTTGCTTTACATTCAATATTGGACGTCAGCTACCGGTTTAAAATCAATGTCTAAAATCTTAGAAATGGTGGTTTTAGTGGGTGCCGGCGGAGTGTTTTATCTGGCGTTTGGCTATGGTGTTGGCATTCGCCCCTTAAGCTCCCTGAAATCAGAAGTCTCTTAACATGGATTTCGTTAATCATCATATATGGGCATTTTTGTATGAAAATTTTGGGCATTGAAACAAGCTGTGATGAAACAGCCGTTGCCATTGTTCAGGCTCATATTGACCCTGCGCAGCGCATTCTGTCCAACGTCGTCTTCTCGCAAATTGAACAACATAAGGACTATGGGGGGGTGGTGCCAGAACTGGCCGCACGCGCTCACCTTGAATATCTAACGCCCACCTTGCAGCAATCTTTAAAGGTGGCAAACTTAAGTTTAGAGGATATGGATGCCATTGCTGTAACGGCAGGGCCCGGTCTTATCGGTGGGGTGTTGGTGGGCTTAATGACGGCGAAAGCCATTGCTATGGCTCTTGATAAACCCTTTCTGGCCATTAATCATTTAGAAGGGCATGCGTTGACGCCCCGCCTAAGTCATGATGTGCCTTTTCCTTATTTGTTATTATTAGTCTCTGGTGGGCATTGTCAGTTTGTTGAGGTTAAGGGGCTGGGCGATTATCACATTTTAGGCTCGACCATTGACGATGCAGCGGGGGAGGCTTTTGACAAGGTCGCGCAACTTATGAACCTTGACTACCCGGGAGGTCCTTCATTAGAAAAAGCCGCCCGGAATGGCAACCCACAACGGTTTAACTTGCCCCGCCCCTTGAAAGGTCGGCAGGGATGTGATTTGTCATTCTCTGGCCTTAAAACAGCGGCACGGATGGCGTTTCAGGGGTTAGATTTCCCGACGCCACAAGATATAAACGATGTTGCCGCCTGCTTTCAGTTAGCGGTTGTGGAAACCCTAATGAATCGCGCTGAGCATGCCCTTCAGATGCTGTCGGCCCCAGTGGATCATTTCGTGGTGGCAGGGGGGGTTGCGGCCAACCAGGCCCTGCGAAGTCAGCTTTCTAATTTATGCCAACAGCGTCATTTGACCTTTGTGGCCCCGCCTATTTCTTTATGTACTGATAATGCAGCTATGATTGCCTGGGCGGGTCTTGAACGATTTTCTATGGGGTATAAAAGTGATTTGGATATCGGCCCCCGCCCGCGATGGCCGTTGTCTGATATTTCTTTATTCTAACTAGAGATCAACATTTTCAATAATAATTTCAGAATTGTTTAAATTGCTTTGGTGTACGATCCACACAATCATCGCCAAGGCCGTATAATAAAGTGGCATCACCAATAAAGTACCGTTATGCAGCATGCCAATAATAAAATTAATAGAGGCGGCTATTAGGAAATAGCTTGAACAGAAAACAGAAACCATTGTTCCCGCGTGTTCACCGTAATTTTCTAGGGCATTCGCCAAGGCATTGGGAATCATAATACCAATGCTAAAAAAAGAACCCGTTAGGAAGGCGCCTGATAAAGCAATGGCTACTGTTGGATTTTTCACAGTTATGAAGCCAGATACTGTTAAAAATGCCCATGGTATCGTGGACCCTAATAGAACAATACAGGCCCTATTTAAAATTCTTGGGTAAGGCAAGCCCCGCCCGTGCAAAGATTTCGAATGCAAGCTACCGCCAGTAAAGCCCAGGCAAATAGTAAAATATAACCACCCATATTGGCTGGGTCTTAACCCCAAAGACTCGATTAAATAAAACGATCCTTCACTGTAAAAACAGTAGATCAAACCATTGGCTGCCCCCATTAAAATGACCAGGTTTAGTAAGGCTTTATCTTTGAACAACAAGCCGAAACCCTTTCTAAGGGTGAACTGGGTCGATTTCTGTTTTAGAAACAGATTTGTCTCTTTCAAAGAAAGGGCGATATAACCCCAAAGACCAAAACTGGCAACAAGCAGAATGCTAAAGATGCTTGACCAATTGTACCGTTCGACCATAAAGCCGCCCAGAACAGGCCCCATGCCTGCGGCTAGGGAAACGACTATGCCAGCGATCGAAAAAATCTTATTTCGTTCAACACTATCATAGGCATCACGGGCAATTGCTTGTCCAATGCCTGAACAGGCGCTGCCACCTAAGGCTTGAATAAAACGACAGATCATGAGTGCGCTGATTGTTTCGGTCAACAGGCAACCAATGCAGCCTGCTATATATAACCCTAAACTGATGATCAGTGTACGCCTGCGTCCGATATGGTCTGAAATAACCCCCCAAAAGCAAATACCGATGGCAAACCCAATCAGGAAAAAGCTCATGGTATGTTCGGCTGTATTCTCGCTGATTTTTAAACTCAGGGCGATGTTAGGTAAAGCCGGAGCATAAAGCCCTTCGCCAAATTGCGGCAAACAAACAATTGCGATAATAAGCCATAAGGGTACTATAGCGCGGCTCATAGTTTGATTTGATCCTCTTGTTTGGCGATTAATCTTTTTACATTATCACGATGGGTGTAAAGAATCAGAAGCGTCGTGAGGCCGCAAAAAATTATAATCTGACCATCAACCCAGCCCATTGCCCATATCACAAAAGTAATCAATGGCGATGAACTGATAGCCACCAGGGCCGATAGCGAAGAAATTCGAAAAATTTTAGCCACACCCAACCAAAGGCCCAACGTGATAAGCCCCAAAACAGGGCTCCACGCTAAGTAAACGCCCAACGCTGCAGCAACACCCTTGCCGCCCCGAAAACCCAGCCAGACAGGCCAAACATGGCCCACAATCGCCATTATCCCAACACCATAACTGACAGCAGGATGAGCGTACTTTAGGCTAACCCAAACGATCAAAAATCCCTTTAGGGTATCAGCCAGTAACGTCAAGGCGGCGGCTGTTTTATTCCCCGTGCGCAAAACATTCGTAGCCCCGATATTGCCAGAGCCTACGCTCCGTAAATCGCCTAAACCAAAAAGATTGCTAAAAATTAATCCAAAAGGAATCGATCCTGCCAGATAACCAGCAAATCCCCATAACGCAGATTCAAACTCCATGTAGAAACCTTAATGAATTATCTCTTAAGTACTTATATATGATTTGGTATTGGACTTCATCAAGAAACTAAGGTATCAACGGCAGTAACGTCAACCCATTTTGATTGTTTGGCATGTCAAATGTTATAGTTGCCATCGATGGCCCTGCTGGAGCTGGCAAGGGAACAATTGCCCGCCACCTGGCAACATATTATCGATTGAAACTTTTAGAAACAGGCCTTTTATATCGATTGTTAGGGCACAAGGCGAATGAAGAAAAGGCGCCTTTAGATAATGTGCCAGCGTTGATGCAAATCGCCACAACCTTGGATTTTAAAGATTTAGACAACCCGATATTACGGCACGAATCTGTGGGTAACTTGGCTTCTCAGATCGGTGTCTTCCCAGAAATTCGTCAGTTTTTAACAGGGGCAATGCGTCGTTTTTGTCAGGATATTGTGCCCCCTTATCAAGGGGCTATTTTAGATGGCCGGGATATTGGAACGGTTGTTTGTCCAGACGCGCACTTAAAGTTATTTATAACGGCAGACGCGAAAGTACGTTCGCAAAGACGGAACTTAGAAATGACTGCAAACGGCTTTGATGAGCAGACGAATTTAGCAAAAATTAATGAACGGGATCAACGTGACCAAAACCGTGCGACGGCACCTTTGATCATGGCTGATGATGCCCATTTAATTGATACAACCAACCTGTCAATTGAGCAGGCCTGTGAAATAGCCAGTAAGTTACTGGAGCAGACTTTACCTCGAACTTAAGCCATTGCTCTGCTCAAAACAGAAAAGATTCCCACAAATAACAGCGACTCAAATGCTCGCGTAATGCAGTGTGCATCTTTACAACGTTGGGTTATTTTATAATCCACTGATTGCGTTATAAAAGTGGGAAAACCAGGGAACAAGACGATGATCCGTCCCAGACCCACCAAGCCCCTTGACCCATCTATGGCCATTCCCTGCCGCTATATTAAGCTGCTGTTGTGTATTTTGTTTATCACCAGCTGCGCATGCCGCAAGGTAGGCGTTCCATGTCGCATCATTGAATCGAAAATTTCTGTTAGCAACTGCTTTATGAAGCTTCTCTTGTGCCTCAATACTCATTGCTGGTCCAGCATCTGCAAACGCCTGAAAAGCCAAAGTAAACCGACCCACCACCATCAACAGATATCCCTGAAGGGCACTTGTTAATTTGGGAGTATAGCTGGCATGAATGCGACCCATAAGCGCGACATCATCAATAAGTACTCTTCGATTCTCAATCAAATAAGAAGATTTACGCTGCACGTAGCAAGAGATGATAGCAGCCATTCTCAGGCTTCCAGCATTTCCCTCACCATACCCTTGAATATGGTTTGTCTTGAGGCGTGGCAAATGGATTTGTCTAATATCATCCCAAAGAGAGAAATCGTTGCGAAATGCTTTCGTTGACGATGCATACCTGATGGCATCACGTAAAGAAAGCATCTTTAGTCCAGTGTATCTTGGCCCCTCTTGCATAACATCGGCTAAACTTGGTAGTTCCGCGGCTTGCACAACACCAATGCTGACTGACAATGACACGATGATTAAAAGGGCATGCTTTAGAATATTTCTCATAAGCCTAAAAAATATTAATGTTTGAACATTATGTATTTATAGTTTTGTTTCGTTTTTTTACAATAAAAAAAATTAATAAAGCTGATATGTAAGCATCTACAGTTCATTTCGTGCGGACATATTATTCCGCGGCTTCTTCAGCTGGCGCATCATCACTCTTTGGTTCTTCTGTTGCATCTGCCTCAGCAGCCGGTGCATCAGCGGCTTTTTCTTCCTCCTTTTTGTCGGGCTCAGCAGGTGCCGCGGGATCAGTTTTTTCTTCCTTTGCCGGCGCATCAGTGGCCTTTTCTTCTTTTTTGTCAGGCTCAGCAGGTGCCGCAGGGTCAGATACCTTAGCTGCTGCTGATGCAGCGTCAGCCTTAGGTTTTTCAACCTTAGATTTAGCAGCTGTAGGCGGTGGGTTTTCGTCAGTTTCTAATTTAGCGGCTTTAACAACCCCTTCGGTTAACACGGCCTTATCAGCATAGCCTAAAACTTCATCCGACAAGTCAGGCGCCAGAACAGGGAAAACAGGCATACGCACAAGCTTCCCAGGCTTTTTCGGATTTGCAGAAGGCAACATCAACGTCAATACATTGTAAACAACTGCTTTATCAGCAGGGCTGGTTGGAATCATAAATTTCAGCACGTGGGGATTCGGATCTTGAAGGGGCGAATATTTAGTCTTATTCGCCATATGCAACCGCAGCAACCAAAACAACGCCCAGCGGCCCGTGTAGGTAAACGTTGCCGTCTTTTCATCAATAGATAATAAGGGCTGAGTTTGGTCTTTAACAGGTTTAAGGGGAATGCTGTCCCCCTGAGGCCACCGGAAACTAAGTGAGACAGGGTTTCCATAAATCCAACGGCCCTGGCGAATTTTCTCATTCTTGTGGATCATAGTGTCTTCATCGGGTTTTATTGTCCAATCAACAATCATGTCACCACCCGCCTCGCGGTTGCGGTTGGCTCGAAAATCAATTTTAAAGTCAAAGGTTGGCAAATCGCCTTCGCCCTGACCTTTCAAATAGACTTCAAAAAAGTCTTTAAGAACTTGCATCTGCTTTAAAAAGTCAACAGCAGGGCCTGCCATAGGACCCAGTTGATAGACTTGGTTGGCAATCTCTTGAACAGAACCGCCAAAGGCATCAAATTTTCTGAAAAAGGCACGAATGTCTTCGGGGTCAGCTTCGGACATAGTTAAACTTAAGTTTGCCCCCACAAAAGGAAACTTGTTCTTTAAATCCTGGTTAAAGATGCTGACTAGTTCCTTGTAATGTTCAATGCTTTGTTGGCGGCGCATAATTTCTGCTCGTGATAAAGCCGCCTTTTTTAATTGCCTGACAATTTCAAGAAAGTAATCGCCTGAGGATTGCTGAATATCAGCCAACGGAACCATTGAGAAAATTGTTTTTAGGTCATAAACGTTCATGACTTTTAGAATAAAATCCTCTAGAACACTAATTGAATTGCCGGGTTGTTTTTTACCATAAGCCTCAACCTGAGTAACAATACGACGCCATTTGTTTAACAGCGCTTTATCTCCCGTTGCTTCGGCCATGGCTGGCACCGTCAAAAAGGCAACCAATGGTTTGGCGTAGCTCAGGGCCATATTCTGAATTTGTTGGCGTTGCAGTTCCAAATAAGCTTTCAAATCTTCAAGGTCATGAGAAGAATACCCCCCTAAAGACGCCCCTGCCTGACCATTCCACCAATCGAAGGTGATATCATGCATAGTGTAAGGGGTCAGGTTCTCCAGCATAATCTCGACCTGCGATAACAACCAATAGCTTGTAGACGCTAATAAATCCCTTAATTCGATAAACGAAAAACCCACTGAATCTTGATTCAGAATCTCTAATAATTTGGCAAACTTAGGAGCGACTTCTCCCGCATCCCCAACTTTAGATCGTAAAACTTCCTCAGCCGCCAACCCTTGGGATAAATTGACTGGCAGGTCAATAAAGCTTTGCGACCGTGCAACCAAATCAATGACGTTTGCCTGTAAATTCTGACGCGCCAATAGCTTCAAGTTCTCATGCAACAAAGGCGGAAACGTCGAAATTTCTTTAAGAGCAAATTCGTCATACCGCTTACACATATCGTAAGCCAACTGAATCAACTTGCTGTCCCAATGAATGACTTTCCCAGGGGGTGTTATCGTTGAAAATGAACATCCGGTTGACACGCCCATATAAGGTTCGGAGAACAATTTAATCAAGCTTTTTGACAAGGTAATTAACCCTTGTGATGGAACGTAGTTCTGGACTACATAGGCGTTCATCAAAGATGTTATAGGTTGATCGGATAATAATTGATTAAAAGGCCGCAGGTATTGTTGCAAATTGCTAAAGCCAACAGCCGTTTGATCCACCAGGTATTGGGTGAACTCTTTCCCAAACAGATTAGACCCATCAATCTTATCTAATAAAACGTCAAAATCCTTGGAAGGATTGAAGAAATCTTTATCAAGCCACGTTTGTCCCACCTCTCCAAATGTGGGCATAGCCTGCGCTAATTCTAAACTAAACTGCCGTAATGTGTTGATCTCGGGCAAATGTTGATTATCTTTCTGACTCAGTTGCTTTAGAACACCATTCAAACGGTTGGGTAATGTGTTAGGTGCATTTGCATTAAACAACACATTCAGAAAGTTTTGATATAAAGCTGTCAGCGTCTCGCGCGCAAGGGCTTGGTAGGGTTTTAGATCAATCGGCGGGAAAATCGTGTTGTTCAGCAACCCTTGGAAACGATGATACTGTTCCGCAAATTGTTTAGGCAGTTGTCCCCCAAAAGTATAGATTACCAAATCATTCAGATCGCTAAAGCTGGATGCACCTTTAAGATTATTAAATTTATTAATTTTATCTTGTAAGGTCGCCAACCCTTCTACATACCGTTTCACCAAAAGATATTCAGGGCTTGAAAGGGGCATCAACAGCTGCACCAACGATGAAGATTGATCTTGGAGGCCCGGGCGTAAGTGTAGTAGGTCACGGGCCTTTAAAAGCAAATCAATATAAATAGTTCTTATAACGACTTGCTGATAGGAAACCTTTAATGTTTCGTGCAAATCTGAATGAAGGGGGCTAAACCAAGAGGCAGGCACAAAGATGGAGAAAAAATCAGTCTGATTCAACTGATCCATCATTTCGATTAATTCACGGGCATAAACATCAAATAATTCATTCGAATGGTTGGGGTGATTGAGCTTTAAATTGCGCAAATCATGCAACAAGTTATTCATCTTACCCAGAACAGGCATAATGTAATCACGGCTTCTGATAAAATTATCATAGGCATTGAACAACCCATAACTGCCCAAGGTTACAAAAACAGCCGTCGCAATTTTTGTAACATTCAAAATGCGGTTAACACTAAGAATCCTTTTTTTCTGGGGAATAGCAAGTCCAGGCTCCTGCAAAACTTTTTGGGTAATAAGATCTTCCACAAAAAAGACTTTTCGTTTTACAGATTCGTTTGAGGCAGCCATCAACTGCACACCAGCAGGATCAGCACGAGAGGTAAGATTTTCAACAGTCCCGACAACCGCCAAGGTATCGTTTTCTTGATCGTCTAGAATTTTAAGAGGCGTCAGACCACTATCCCCGCAGAAATAAATACCCCGCAATGTCATTGATTGCTGATAAGACGTGTTTTTGAATACATGATTCAGATAAACAGACAAGCTGTCTTTGATTGTCATTAATTCACTGGGGAACACAAAAACCCCATCGCGCACCGCGCTAGAACCACCTTCGGCAAAAATCTCTAATCGCAATTGATGAAGGTTTTCTTGAACGGCTGAAAAGGCTTCCTCCATCCAGTTCTGGGTATAGGCTGTGTCCAAGCTGTAAGGTGATGACCAGCCAATCATGTTGTGCCGGTTACGGGTGGGAATTTCAGAACAAAAACTTTGAAAGCCAGGGACAGTATCGGTTTTGGTAATCAGCACATAAATAGGCAATCTGAGACCTAAACCATTTTGAGCTATCGCCAGCTTTTGCGCCAGATATTCAGCACGGGCACTGATTTCATCAACACTAAGACGCTGGCGGCCATATAACTCCGTCGCAGGAATGGTCAGAATTACCCCATTAATAGGCCGTGCTGCCCGATACCGGGCCAACAAGATAAGCAGCGATCTCCAGCCTTTCTCGTTAGAGTTTAAAGCCGCTTGCCGCATCAAAAAGTTACCGCGGATATCTAAAATGACGCCTCTGTTTAAAAACCACCACTGACAATCTGGGTGACCATGATGCAGACCAAAGTCTTGGCGTCCAAAGGGCAAATTCAGCTCAGCCCCCTCCATTAACGTGCTCTTCCCAGAATTTTCAGCGCCAATCAGTAAATACCAAGGCAGCTGGTATTTGTAGTTATAGGTATCAAGGGTTTGCTTTAAAAACTCTAACGCTTTTAGAAAAGATAAACTAAGAGAGCTAACCCGAAAGAAACCTTTGCGGGATAAGACTTCAGTGACCCAGCCACCAAAAGGGGGCAGTTTTTCACTGAGAACTTGATCAGGGGGCAAGGCTCCAGGAGCCTTTAAGGCGGCCTTGCGCATACCCCTAATCGTCAAGATGACGATCAAAATAATAAGGATAAGCGCCAGGATAAGCAAGACGACCACAACCCACGGCAGTCCACTCAGCGAGTGCATAAAACTGCGAGCCAGATTTCTAAAAAAACGAATAATAATCTCAGTCATGAAGGTCTTAGTGCTTGCTTGCGCGCGTTTTTATTTTCAGTTTAATAAAATTTTATATAAAAAGGTAGAGTTATGATTTCCCAACCATTTTTTTCCCGAAATTTAGTCAATAGCTATTAACTAAATTTAGCTAATGGTCTTTCGTTCCTTTGTTTTAGCGGCTCCTAGGTAGAAATAAGAAGCGATAATGAGTCCGCCACCCGCCAAAGTCGACCAAGAAAAGTGTTCATGAAAGAATAACCAACCCGATAAAATCGCCAAAGGGAAACGGGCAAACTTAAAGGGCGCCAAGAAAGCAGCCTGGGTATAAGTGTAGGCCTCAATAAGCGCGAACTGACCCAACAGGTACAAAACAGCAATCCCGACCAACCTTAGAACCGTACCAACCTCAACCGGCTGCCAATAATAAACGGCAGGCAAAAAGCTGCACAGGGCCATGAACAGCAATAAATAACAAAGGGTTGTTTGCGATGAATCTTTAACCGCAACTTTTTTGATAATGAGGGAGGAGGCTGAAAATGCCAAGGCTGACAGCAAAGGATACAGACTGTAAAAATTAAAAATAGAGGAAGATGGCTTTAGAATAACCAACACCCCTAAAAACCCCACGCCAATGGCCCATAACAAAGGACGTGTAGGGTTTTCGGAAAAGAAATAATAAGCGCCGGCCGTCGTCATCAACGCACTGGTTAACGATAACGCGCTGCTGTCAGCCAAGGGTAAAACTTGCACGGCAGCTATCCAAAAGCCGTTACCAGCTGCCCCTGCAAAGCCTTTAAGAAATTGCCACTTCAAATTTTCTGTTGATAACAACCGTTTTAAATTTGCCTGATACCAAGCCACAACCAACAAAAAACCGATGCCTGATTTAAAAAACAGAATCTGACTGCTCGACAACGTTTTTGGCAACGAATGGGTCAGACCGTTGCTAATCGTTGTTAGTAGAGCCACCAAAACAATCAACCCCGCCCCATAAAAGGGGTTGAGTCGTAAGGTAGGTTTTTTAAAGGTAATCACCCCTTATCAGCCGGCAGCTGTCGGCGACCAACCCAGACTCATCACGTCTAAACCAATTTGGGGGTCAATCTCAGGGATCGCCGATTTATCCACCCAATAGGCCCACCGAAGGGTGTTTTCATAAGACAAGGGAATTTGATAACACATGTGCATGATGTACCGGTCAAGGGCATGAGCTGCTACCTCTAAAGATTCCTTATCACGGGCGGTTGCCACTCCCACAGCCAAGGCCTCAGCAACAGGATCTTTAAGACCGATATAATTGCTACTACCCTTGGCGTCTGCATTCTTGGCACTGAAGTAATAGACTTGTTCATTGCCAGGCGACAAGGTGTTGGTAAAGGCATGAATAATCATATCAAAATCAGATTCAACAACGCGGTTTTCATATTGCACGGTATCCATCATGCGAACAGACAAATCGATGCCCAGCTTTTTCAGGCTTTCCTTAAACGATAAAGCAATCTTTTCTAGGCGGGGGTCTTTAATCATAATTTCAAAGGTTAATGGCTGGCCTTTTGCGTCAACGCGTTTACCGTTTTTCAAAACCCAACCAGCTTCTTTCAGCAACGCATCGGCCTTGGCCAGGTTTTCACGCTGATCACCATCACCCTTGGTTTGGGCGGGGGTAAATGGCTCGTCTAACATCATTTTTAAAAGTTCTGGCTTTATTCTATCAGCATAGCTTTTTAAGATGTCGGCTTCCTTGCCCGTGGCTGGACCTCTGTGCGCCAAATAGGTATTGGCGAACATGCTGGCAGGGCACTTCATGCTGTTAAAAAAGACCATCTTATTCAAGGTGTTAAAATCAAGCGCCAAAGTTAAAGCCTTACGGAGTTTCCATTCGGCAAAAATAGGGCGACGCATATTGAAAATAATGGTGCGGACAGTCACAGGTCGTTGATGTTGGACTTCGACCTTTTTCACACGACCATCTTTAAAGGCGGCGAAATTATATCCCGATTCCCATTGATTGGGGTTGGCTTCAAAATGAATATCATACTCACCAGCGCTAAAGGCCTGAAACTGAACCTGGGCATTTTTAAAATATTCAATTTTTATGGTGCCGAAATTGTAAAAACCCTTCCTAACCGGCAAATCTTTAGCCCAATAGTTAGGATCCAATTCCAGGGTAACGGACCGCCCCTGATCGACAGCTCCAATTTTATAAGGGCCACTGCCAATAATCTTGATTAAGCCACTGTCGGCAAAATTAATGTTTTCGATCTGATCTTTCTTCAAAACTCTTAAGCCAGCAATGATGAAGGGAAGTTCGGGGTCGTATCCACCACCCTCTAAAGGATTAAAGGATATCTTGATAACATGGGGATGCAAGATTTCCATTTTTTCGATACGCGTATAATGCTGACGGTACCGCGGCAGACCTTTGTCCCTTAACGTCTCAATAGTGGATTTCACATCAGCAGCCGTCACAGGCGATCCATCATGGAAACGGGCCTTGGGGTTTAAGTAAAACGTAATGGACGATGCATCAGGGGCCAGGTCAACAGCTTGCGCCAACACTCCATATAAGGTAAAGGGTTCGCTGGCTGACCGTGCCATCAACGGGTTGTAACATTCCAAAATGCCCATGGCATGAATGCCTTTAACAATGCTTGTATTAAGGGTATCGAAAGTGCCGACAGTGCTGAGGCGTAAAGTGCCGCCCTTAGGGGCATTGGGGTTAGCATGTTTGAAATGGGTAAACCCAGGCTTATAAGCAGGCTCACCAAAACGCGCAATGGCTGTTACAGCCGTTGGGGGAATAACCACCTCTGATACTGGTTGTTCAACAGCCGGCGCCGCAACAGGAGTCTGAACCTTTTGTTCTAAAGCCACTTTATCGGATTTAGGGCAGGAACATTGTTGGTAATAATAGCCAACACCAGCCAAGATTAAAACGCCAAGAATGATAGGTAATTTTGTTTTTAAAGACATTTCTGATCGGTTCTAAATTGTAAACTTAATAGTTGTGTTATAGTCTAATCGAAAATGATTGGGTAGAAAATTTTAGGCAGGGGATTCATGACTTTATCGTATTTTGTTGCCACCTTGGCATCGTTGGTCGCCTTAGTGTTCGCCATTACCAGCCGTGAAGCGGCACGAGGGATGATTGCAGCTAAATTTGGTGACACCACTGCCAAAGCTGAACACCGTGATACCTTTAACCCCTTGGTTCATATTGATCCCATGGGCACCATCATTCTGCCTGGCCTTTTGTTATTGGTTCAATCTCCCTTT
>CAIVFQ010000004.1 GCA_903905285.1 uncultured Alphaproteobacteria bacterium | reverse complement strand
TCTTTTGCCTAATTCGAGGCTTTCTCTCAACGAGACGCAAACAGGGGTTTAATATCTTTCATGCCATCCTAAATCCTCAGTTCTGCCCACAATAAACCTGGGTAGTTACAAAAAAACAAGAAAAGGGTTTTATATACCCCATCGCGCACCCGACTCATCTCGGGTGTAACTAAACCACCATTTATAACCATAAAGAAAAATGGTTAACAAATCGTTGATGTGTAACTTTTAATCAGATCCGAACTGCATCCTGATAAAACTTGGCTAACTGTTGATAGTGATCAAGGGTTAGGTTTTCAGGGCGTTCTTGGGGAGAAACCTGTAAAGACAAAAGTGCTTCTTCTAGTTTTTCTTCCCCAAACAAAAGCTTCAAACTTTTGCGAATCATTTTGCGACGTTGACCAAAAGCCGCCATTGTGACTTTTTCTAAATAAGGCAATAAATTCTTTTCGTCCGCTGATAACCCCTTAGGATAAAGCTGCACAACAGATGAAAAAACCTTAGGTGGCGGCGTAAAGGATTGTGGTGACAAATCGAACAGCCTATCCGTTTGGCAAAGATATTGGCATAAAATCGACAAACGACTGTAATCGGAACTGCCCGGGTTTGCCACAATTCTTAAAGCCACTTCACGTTGAAACATTAACGTTAACGACTGGATCCCATCTAGGTTTTTAAGCCAATTGATCAATAATTGCGTACCAATATTGTAAGGCAAATTGGCAACAATTTTAATGGATGAAGTCACCAACGTTTGGGGAATAACCTTTAAGGCATCGGCTTGTATCAGGGTTAATCTTCCCTGACTGGCATCAACCAAGGGTTGTAACGCCGCAACACAATTTTGGTCACGCTCAATCGCATAGACATGATCAGCCCCTTCCTTTAAAAGGGAACGCGTCAACCCCCCCGGCCCTGGCCCTATCTCAATGACATCAAAACCCACCAACGGTTTTGATGCTTGGGCAATACGATCGGTAATGGATGGATCTAACAGAAAATTTTGCCCCAACCCCTTAGACATCTTTTTATTGCTAAGCAGGCCATGTTCTTTAACAACTTGCCCTAAGGAAGGAAGGGTATCTATCTCCACGCCCCTATGTCTTATCTTCAATAAAGGCAATCGAATGGATTTTGTTAAATTCACGGGTGGCTATTTTGCCGAATTTTTCTTGTTCCAAGATGCTTGTAATCTGATCAGCCGTTGGCAGTTTTACTACCGGCGCACTTTTACTGCAAACCATGGTAACAACCAAATGTTCAGGCGTTTTAATTGGATTTAAACATTGTCCCACCTTGGCTGGGTGAAATAACTTTTGCAAAACAGGAGACAAAGCCTTCAACGGCATCTGAGGGGACATTTCACATTCGTAACCATATTCCTGTGCTTTAGCTTCTAATTTATCATGGTCTTTTATTTTCTGCATCTCTGCAATGCGCGTCTCAATAATCTCATAATCTTCACCGGTAATATTATCATGATAAGGAATCAAAACCTGCTTATAGGTGATTTGGGTTTGACCAAACGGGGCTTGGTTTGGTTTCTTCATATCTTTTAACAAAATAATTTTGTAACCCATGCTCGTGCGGATTGGCGCCGTAAACTCCCCTGGCTTTAACTTTACGACCTCGGGTTCAAGGGTGGGGTCTATTTGTCCACTGGCAAACCAACCCATATACCCACCCACTGACGAAGTTGTGCTTTCTGAAAATTGTTGGGCCATAACGTGGAAATGCGCCCCTTGTTGCAACTGTTGGTGAATTTTAGCAGCTTCTTGAGCAACAGCGTTTTGCTTGGTAGGATTTTCAACACTTAGGAAAATCTCCATCAGCTCAAACTGTTCTTTACTCTCGTTATCTTTAAGCTGCTGCAATCTGTTTTCAATCTCAGCTTCACTGATTTGTACAACACCCCCGAACGCTTCACGAAGGGTACGTGCCCACGAAATTTGTGCCCGCAAACGGTCTTTCAGGGTTTTGATATTGACCCCTTTTTCCTTAAACATCGTCGTCATTTGCTCAACGGTCATTTGATTATCTTTTGCAATGTTTTCAAGGGCCGCATCCACATCAGCATCAGCAACAAACACCTTTTGCAACTTTGCTGCCTGCAGCTGAACCTTTTCGTCAATCAAGCTCCTTTTGACTTGCTGCATAACGGTTTTAAGCATTTCAGGAGTATTTTCAACGCCTGAAGTCATTAAAATCAATTGCGCGCGATCTTGTATATCTTGATAGGTGATGACGTCTTTGTTAACAACAATCGCAATTTTGGCGCTCTGGGAATTGGGCGACTCTGCGGTTTTTTTATCCGCCACAGCAATTTTGGCGCTCTGGGAATTGGGCGACTCTGCGGTTTTTTTATCCGCCACAGCGATTTTGGCGTTCTGGGCATTGGGCGACTCTGCGGTTTTTTTATCCGCCACAGGTGGCGGCGGCGACTGAACTCCCGCTAAGGATTGAGTGCTAGTTAAAGCCAAGGTCGAAAAAACACCTAAAGCTGTTAAAATTTTGTAATTCATGCTAGTCCTAAGTTGTCGTGTACAGAGAGATGAAGATTCCTGTTTTCTGCTTCACTTTTTATAACAGGAACCGTGCTATAAATTCCAACACTTTGTTAAATTTAGTTGTTCAATGAATATATTATTTCGGTATATTTTTAAAAAACTCTTCAATGTCACTTTAGGGCTCAGCTTTATTTTGATTGGCATTGTCTGGTTAACACAATCGCTTCGTTTTATTGAAATTATTGTCAACCATAACATATCCCTTAAAACATACCTCTCTTTAATTGTCTGTTTGATCCCTGATTTATTATCAACAATTTTACCAATCTGCCTGTTAATTTCGGGTCTTTATACGTATCACAAATTAAAATCCGACCATGAATTACATATTCTCTACTCGATTGGCCTTAGTCCATCCCAGGTTGCGCGCCCCTTATTGCTGCTAGGCCTTCTTCTCATGTCGTCAGTTTTTTTGATTAACATTTATGTAGCCCCCCTCTCTTTTCAACACTTTCGCAAGCAGGAATATCAAATTCGCAATCAATTTTCTTTATCATGGATTCGTGAAGGAACGTTCAATTTGGTGAAAGGCGTCACCACGTATGTGCGCGAACATACCAGACAAGGCGAATTAAAGGGGGTATTCATCTATAACCCTCAAAATCAAAACACCACCCTGCAATCGAATAAAGGCGTTCCTTACACAATTATTGCTGAATCAGGGGCCATTGAAAAAAACCAAGGCGGATTGTTTTTCGTTTTAAAAAAAGGTATTCGGCAAGAGCTTAACCCTGTCACACAAAAAATATCTTTATTTTCTTTTGATGTGTTGAAATATCACTTACCAACAGATCAAGATAATGCTGATGTTCGTTTAACGAAACCTTACGAGAAACCTTTGGGAGAGCTGTTTAACCCCCCTGCAGACACTGACCCACGCTTGGTCGCAAAAATGCGAGTAGAGGGACATCAACGGCTTTTGTTGCCTTGGATCGCCATTATTAATGCTCTTTTAGCAGCAGCATTTACCTTGCGGGGCAATCTTAACCGACGTCAAAGTCGCTACAAAATTTTCCTTGCCGCGACTGTATCAATATTAATTCATACAACGGTCGTAACGTTACTTAACCTGAGTGTGCAAAACTTCTACACCATAAACGTTGCTTACAGCGGCGTTGCCGCTTTTATTGTTTTGCTGATCATCATTCTAAAAGCCAATTTCTCTTGGTCGATGAAAAGGTATAGAAGATGACCTTTTTTTTGGTATCCACCTTGAATCGATATTTTTGTCGATACTTTCTGTTTTGGTTTGTCGTTTGCTTGGCCGTTATTTTATGCATTGTCAGTCTATTTGAAGGCATTGAACTTTTAAGACGGGCGATGGCAAAGCCTGACGTTTCATTATCTTTGATTGGTGAAATGGTGCTTTTAAAATTACCTTCCCATATAAACACTCTGTTACCTTTCGTTAGTTTTTTCGCATCCACCTTAAGTTTATGGCGATTAAACCAAAACAACGAACTGTTGGTGGCGCGGGCAGCCGGCTTATCAGTTTGGCAGTTGATAGGCGGCCTTAATATAGCTGTCTTGTTTTTGCATGTCGTTTATTTGGTTGTTGTGAACCCCATCGGCGCGGCCATGATTGGTCGATATGGTCGCCTGGAAGAAACCTTCTTTTCCAAAGGAAGTCATTCACTTACTGTTTCGGTAAACGGATTATGGTTATGTGAGAATAAGGGTCAAGAAAGATCTATCATCCATGCCAAGAACTTTGATTTAAACAAAAATTGGTTTGAGAACATCACCTTTTATAATTTCGATAAAGACGGACAATTTACCGGCCGACACGATGCCAAAAAGGCCATCTTAGAAGATGGTGAATGGAAACTAACAGGTGTTTCCCTGTGGTCAAAAGAAAGCGAACAAAGTCAGTTTTATCCTTCTTTATCACGACCAGCCACCGTATCTCTTGACAAGATTGAAGAAAATTATGCCGCCCCGGAAACGTTATCTTTCTGGAAAATTCCTGACTTCATTAAAACCTTAAAACAAACAGGATTGTCAGCGCGCCGATATGAATTGTATTGGCACAAGCAACTTGCCAAGGGGGGGCTAATGGTTTCCCTGTCTTTCTTAGCGGTTTTATTTTGCCTTTACCCCAAACGCTATCGACAGGGATCTTCTTTCCTTGGCCTTGGCATTTTGTGCGGGTTCATGATTTATTTTTTAAGCGATATTGTTTACGCTTTAGGCATGGCTGAAAAGATTCCTATGATTTTATCTGTATGGTTGATTCCTTTAGTAACAACCATGCTAAGCATCGCTTACCTGTTACATATCGAGCATCGCTCATGAAGTGGTTGTATTTTCTGTTGATAAGTTTTAGCAGCGCGTTTTCTGAACAATTACCCAATGAAACCCCTTTCTATTTAGAAGCTAACGAAATCATTTATCATCAAAACACGAACACCGTCACAGCCACGGGTAATGTTCATATTCGCCAATATGTTGCCCAAGAACAAGGGTGGCGCCATATTTATGCTGACAACCTTTCTTACCAGAAAAATTTTCATTCAGCTGGAAAAATTTCTGCCGCAGGCAAGGTATGGTTGCACGAACCAAATGGTGACGTTTGGCAAACCGATTCCCTTGAATTTACAGATCAGTTTGATCAAGGGTTAACAACAAATATGAAACTTGTCACACAAGACCAAAGCCGTCTGTCGGCTTTAAAAAGTGACCGTTCTGGCAACCAAACACACTTTGAGGGTATCGACTATTCCCCCTGTAAGGTGTGTGTTCTTGAACATTGTCAGCCAGAACACTCCAAAAGGCCTTTATGGCAATTAAGGGCGGCTGAAGTCACCCATGATCAAGAAAGCCAGACAATTACTTATCACCATGCACGATTAGAGATTAAAGGCGTGCCTGTTCTTTATTTCCCCTATTTCTCACACCCTGATCCAAAGGTTAAACGTAAATCGGGTTTATTATTCCCTGTTTATGGCGTTAGCAAAGATTTGGGAATGATGCTAAGCCTTCCCGTTTATTACGTGATTGCCCCTAATAGAGATTTAACCGTTACCCCTATTTTTACCGGCAAACAAGGGGGCATTATAGCCGCAGAATACCGCCACCGCTTTCATGATGGTGAAGCTAAATTTGCTGGTAGTTATACACGTACACAGAACTTGCCTCAGGTTAAAAACCCTCCCCCAAATGGACCACGACAACCCAAACCAGACCGCTGGCATATTCTGGGAAAAACCCATTATGAACTGAATGAAAGGCAACGACTATGGATTGACGTCAATCGCGCGAGTGATACAACATACCTAACGCGTTACCCCATTAACAGACAAACGCCCAACTTTATTCAGCATAAAAATTTAACATCAACGCTGACTTTTGAGCAGTTTGAAACTAACAGTTATTTTGGTGTGCAAAATTATAGTTTTCAAACCGACACCCCAAAAACAACACCGTTGGTGGCGCCCATGATTACCTTTCACCACCAAATGACCCCTGATAAGGCACGAGGGACTTTTTCAGCTGAAGGAAGCTTTTTATCTGTCTCACGCCAATTGCCCGTGGCAGGACGGCAAGCAACCCAAATGCAACGCGCCTCTACTGGTGTTTATTGGAAGTTACCGTATATAACAGAAGGCGGCCATTTGGTAACAGCAAAATTGGGCACCCGCGGCGATGGTTATTATACCCGTCACTATCAATCGCGCCAAAATGTTGGTACCGATAACTCTCCACAAAAAATGGCGGTTCGTGTTTTCCCGCAGGCCAGTTTAGATTGGCGTTATCCGTTAACCACCACGGTGAATCAAATGAATTGGTTGTTGCAACCTATGACAACGATTTTAGCGAGCCCCGTAAACAAAAGCACCAAGAACATCCCTAATGAGGACTCCACAATTTTCGAACTTGATGATACAAATCTATTCCAACTGAATCGGTTTAATGGCATTGACCGCACAGATTCGGGCTATCGGGTGGTCTATGGGTTTGATAACGAATTTTTATTCCCCCAGCAACGAAGCATATCCCTATTTGTCGGCCAAAGCCGCCGCCTTGACAGGCGTCAGGTCGTACCCGATGGTTTGGGGGAGGATAACAAAAAATCAGATTACATTGGTTGTCTTAAGGTGAAACCCGTTTCCTGGTTGATGGCGCGTTATCGTGTATCAATTCACCCCGAAAAGCGTCAACCTCGTTATTCAGAGTTAGGCATGAGCCTGGGTGAGAAATTTTTAAAATTGGACGTTGGCTATGTTTACTTGAACAAAGCAGCGACAATAAAAAAACAAGACCTTTCACAGATGAATTGGCAGCTCAGTTCACAAGTGTTTGAAAATTGGTCATTATCTTTTGCCCAAATTAAAAACTTAAAAAAGGGCCAAGGGGAAAATGCTTTAGCAAGCTTTATTCTTGCCAGTTATAAGGATGAATGTTTCCAATTGGATGCGGGTGTTTATAAAACATCTTATCGCGATCGCGATATCCGCCCGGATTCTGGATTCCTGTTACAACTTGTCTTTAGAAACTTAGGGGCCTTTTCACCGATGACAGCCCCTAAATATCCAGGTTCGATGCTAACGGCGTTTTAGGTGAAGCATACAAAAGCGGCATGATTAAAACCAAAGTTGCCAACCACCAACTTTGCCAACACCCCAAATTAACCAGAAAAGTCAGGCTGGCGGCTGCAAAAAAACCAACGATAATCGCAGCGTCTTTCACTGAGTAACGGTTGATGCCCCTCAGCAAGAAATAACTTAAGGCCGCCATAATAAAGGCACCCACGGCCCCAAGCTCTAGCCAAATCTGCAAAGGCAAATTATGGGGGTGCAAAGAAATGGCCTTAGAATGAATCGGCACATCCTCACCTGCCTTATTTATGGTTGACCAAACCTTCTCTTCCCCACCAACCAAAGCAGCCCGGGAACTATCTCCGCCCTGCCCGATCAAGCTTTTTTCTGTGATTTTATGACTCACAAACTGCCAAATATATAAACGATGGATGTAGCTAAACGATCGCACCGATTGATTGAAATCTTTAATGAAAGAGTCAGTTAACAAACCAGATAACAACCAAGGCAACCCTAAAATTAGGAAAAGGGTACCAAGATTGAGGCTTTTTTCCGTAAACCTGGGAAGCAGATGATAACTTAAGTAAGCAACAGCCCCACAAACAATCGCAACCACAGCGGTATCAGAGTCAATTGTTAGCAAAATTCCTATGACGAACGCCATGCCAAGGCAGTTTTTTAATTTTCCAGAAACAAGACTTAGACAAGGCCAAATCGCCAAACTGAGGGTTAACACCAAGGGTACAAAAGCCTTAGCAGAACTTTTTTGAGCGAATTGTTGCCAAGGATTTCCCAACAAGACGTCTATGAAAATAAGCGTTAAAGCTAAGACTATGCCGTAAAACAAACGACGTTTTAAAACCGACAAATCAGAGGAAGAACGTGATTGAATCCAGCTTGCCCATCCAACCCCTAAAAGCAAAAACGCCATTAAACGCAAACTTAAACGAAGGCTATCGGCGGGAATTGGCGCCCAAAGGCTGCTTAGTCCAGCCCAGGCGATCAACGCCAAAATTGTGACAGAAACCGGATTTTTCAACAAAGATAAGGGCTTAAGCCCCTGACTTATCCACCCTAACAAACCAACAATCGCGAGCACAACGACAGCCCCCCGTGGAATGAAAAACACCAAAGGGCACAGGCAAAACAAAACAATTTCAGAAAATTTTATTAAATAATCATTAGTGCTAGAAAACATTTAGGCCTGTTGCGATAAATTAAGAATAATATCCCACGAATCTTGATCAATAGGCATAACCGATAATCTTGATTGTCGAACCAGGGCTAGATGCTGCAGCATGGGATGGTGCTTAATTGTTTCAAGGCTTACAGGATTTAAAAACGATTCTTTATAGCTAACATCCACCATCCCAAATCGCCCCGTTTCGTCACTGGGGTCAGGGTAATAAAGTTTGCTTACCGAAACAATGCCCATGATTTTTTTGTCTTTCACCGAATGATAAAACAAACATAAATCCCCCGCAGACATGGCCTTTAAGTTGTTAGCAGCCTGGTAATTGCGAACGCCATCCCAGGCTGCTATTGTCTGTCGTTGCTGATCTTGCCAAGACCATGTTGATGGTTCTGTCTTGATTAACCAGTGGGACACTTATTTCCCGCCTTCAACTTTCTCAACCTTTTCAACTGTCGCCTCAGCAACCGGTTGTTTTACAGGCTCGGCTGCTGGCTTCTCATTTTTTGGTTCTAGAGAACTCAAGGCTTCCTTTACACCCTTTGGACGTTCTTTCGTAATTTTTTTGGCTAATTTAGCAGTCGCTGCTGAAGACGGTTTTGTTGAGGAAGAAGCGTGATCAGCACCTTGGCTAACCTCAAAAGCCTGTTCTTTCAAAACGGTCCCCTTGCTGTCTTGCACTTTAACGGACCATTTTCCAGGGCGTGCCTGAATGATGGCATATGTGCGAAACCGGGGGGACGCTGCAACGTGCGCTGACCATTGTGCGTGAACTTTATCATCACAAGACCAAACAAATGTTACTGTTTCGTCAGCGTGTGCCGAAAAGTCTACGAAGGCCACCACTTTTTCATCGCTTGTGCTAAAGTTCTCTTTAGGGTTTGACGGCTCACGGTTTTCAATGCCAGTGGCAAGTACGAAACGGTTAACGCTAAGCGAAGAATGAGGTGCGCTTGATTCTGTTGCTTGAGCAGCAGCGATCAGGAGGCAAAATGCAAAACAAGAACGTAAAAACATGTGAATTAAACCCTTAAAATAGTGGTGGCAATAGAAGTGGTGAGTTAGTACCAGCCACCAGTATAAAAGACAGAGAAAAAAATTTCCTTAAAAATTATGCACAAATGTGCCATAAATCGAAAAAAATAAAGATAGGTTCTTAATGACGGCTGTTCTGCCTCTCCTCTATAATGCTGGCGATGGTTCCCACCAGCCTTTTCAACTCTCTGCCCCCTTTGAGCCGGCCGGTGATCAACCCCAGGCGATCGAAAAACTTATCAAAGGTTTAGAAGATAACGATCGTAATCAGGTTTTGCTGGGCGTCACAGGCTCGGGCAAAACGTACACCATGGCAAATGTCATTCAGGCCGTGCAACGACCAGCATTGATCTTAGCCCCCAATAAAATTTTAGCGGCCCAATTGCATGCCGAAATGAAGGAATTCTTCCCCCATAATGCGGTTGAGTATTTCGTTTCTTATTACGATTATTATCAGCCCGAAGCCTATGTACCCCGCAGTGATACCTATATTGAGAAAACAGCTTCCATTAACGAAGAAATTGACCGGATGCGCCATGCCGCCACCCGTGCCCTTTTAGAACGACGGGACGTGATCATTGTCGCCAGCGTATCGTGTATTTACGGTATCGGGGGTGTTACGACCTATAGCGAAATGATTGTTCCCCTTAAGGTTGGCGATAATATTGACCGTCAAACCCTTATGCGACGCTTGGTTGAGCTGCAATACAAACGGAATGATATTAACTTCGTGCGGGGGAATTTTCGGGTCAAAGGCGATGTTGTGGAAATTTTCCCTGCCCACTATCAAGACCGTGCCTGGCGCCTGAGCTTTTTTGGTGATGAGTTGGAAAAAATTACCGAGATGGATTCCCTAACAGGGGAAACGTTTACTGACTTAGACAAAATCATGGTCTTTGCGAACAGCCACTATGTGACGCCGGGCCCCACCATGCAACAAGCCATTAAAGGCATTCACGCTGACTTGATCGTACGTTTGGCTGAATTTGAAGCCGCGGGCAAACTCGTCGAAGCCCAACGATTACAACAACGAACTCAATTTGACCTAGAAATGATGGCAGCAACCGGCACCTGCGCTGGGGTAGAAAACTATTCACGGTATCTAACGGGGCGCGACCCAGGCCAACCGCCCCCCACGTTGTTTGAATATTTACCCCCTGATGCTATTTTTATGGTTGATGAAAGTCACGTCGCCGTACCGCAATTGGGTGGCATGTACAAGGGTGACAGAGCTCGAAAATCCACCTTAAGTGAACATGGCTTTCGGTTACCATCCTGCGCTGACAATCGGCCGTTAAAGTTTGAGGAATTGGAAGCGATGCGCCCCCAAACCATTTTCGTTTCTGCCACGCCAGGCCCTTGGGAACTCACCCAAACCGAAGGTGCGTTTATTGAACAGATCATTCGCCCAACCGGCCTGATCGACCCTGTTTGTGAAATACACCCATGCGAACATCAGATCGATGATTTGATTCACGAGGCTAAATTAACAATAGCCAAAGGGTTCCGCGTTCTGGTGACAACCCTCACCAAAAAAATGGCAGAGGCGCTGACAGACTATTTAACCGAAGCCGGCTTAAAGGTTCGTTATTTGCATTCAGATATTGAAACCCTGGAACGTATCGAAATCATTCGGAATTTACGGTTGGGCACATTTGATATTTTGATAGGGATCAACCTTTTACGGGAAGGGTTGGATATTCCTGAATGTGGCCTGGTGACCATCTTAGATGCCGATAAGGAAGGATATTTACGATCTAAAACGTCGCTTATTCAAACCATTGGCCGTGCCGCGCGTAACGTGGAAGGAAAAGTTATTTTATACGCTGATCGTATAACGGGCTCTATGGAGGCAGCCTTAGGGGAAACCAACAGACGCCGCGAGAAACAGCAACACTATAACCAACAACACGGCATCACACCCATCAGCATTCAAAAGAACATATCCCCTGCCCTGACCCGAATGGCTAATGCTGATTATTTCACCGTTGATTTAAAGGCAGAAAATTTATCCTCTAAAGAAATTGTTAAACGCAAAGCCTTGCTAGAAAAACAAATGAAACAAGCCGCCAGTAATTTAGAATTTGAAGAAGCCGCCCGGTTAAGAGATGAATTGCATCGATTGGACAATTTGGCGTTAAAAACGTAATTTTCATTTTACCAATAAACACAAACTAAAATCCCAATATTAACTCATTTTTAATCAATAAATGACAAAGTAAAGAACGATCAAACCCATGTTCTAAAATGAAGTGCAACGCATTAGAGTGTTTGTTGATAAGACAGTCACAGAAAGGCGTTGCAAATGAGAGAATACAAACAATTAAGATATGAAGAAAGAGTAAAATTGGCAGAGCTTCGT
>CAIVFQ010000003.1 GCA_903905285.1 uncultured Alphaproteobacteria bacterium | reverse complement strand
GCGCGCTTTACTGCGGCTCAGGGTACCAGATGAGACGCACAAATGCAAATCCATCTCTACTAAAATTTTAAGAATACAAACAAGGACTGAAGTCTCTTTCGCCTGAAGGCGAAGGTTTTAACCAATTAGGAGACTATAAACCACGTGCCCGGCGTCAACATTCCATCGAATAAAAGAATTCTCTGTCCGCAGATCGAAAATATAATATTTGTTGATCCACGGGGGAATAATAAGAATCGGGGTTTCATAATAAGGTGGTTTAGAGGGTAAATACTGAAGCAGTTGGAATATTTCATTTTCGTAAACAACAGTTCCTGGAGTTGTGGCAAGATCCTCGCCAACCTTAAAGGCTGTTAAATCGGTTAGAGCGGGTAAAGCCACTCCTTGGACTTGGCTTTTTCGTTGATCATTCAGATAATGTTGAAATCCTTTTACCAAATTCCCCCCTTTTTGCTTAATGGTTTCGCGAACCACCTCAGGATTGGTAAAGGGAAAATTGCTAGGAGATAAAGCATCTAGAAAGTTTTTCACATAAAATTGAAGCTTTTTCTGGCTCTCATCGTCTAAGTTTTCTTGCTTAAAAAGGCTTTGCAAATAGTCGCTGTATAAAAGGTACGTTTCTTTTAAATAAAAAAACATGGGGTTGGTTTGCCACTCAGCATCTTGAAAGCGCCCATCAAACGGGGGGGGGTTCTGGCAGTGGTGCGTCGCCTTTCTTGAAGATATTTTCCATCGTTTGCGTAAATATACTTTCAAGGCCTGTAAGGTATTTTTTTTGAATATCACCCCAAGATTTTTCTTCAGAGCTGGATTCCTCCTTGATATGTGGATGACAAGGATTATTCAAGGCTTCCCACATAGGTGGAAAAGAACCCTTTTGCTGTTGTTCTAGGAATGTTTTCCAAACTTGATTATGAAATTCCTGGATGTTTTTAATTTTTTTTTTCATAACGTCAAAACTTCTATTCAAACTTAAGTAACATTATACTAAATTTTTATTTTTTAGGGGAAGATAATTTCCTATAAGGTGAATACGGGTTTCGACATTCTCATTCAGAATGAGTAGAATGCTCTCTATAAGTTCTTAAGCTGATTGTCAGTATTAACGATTTGGTAAGGATGAGGTGCTATGGTTGAAGGTAATCTAGATTGTTTTAGCCTGCTTCTTTTTCTGAAAAAGGGCCAAAGGTGAGTTTTTGCCTGTTGCCCTAGCGTATGAGGGTATAGCCCCCCACCCGAGGGTGATTGGGTGGGGGGGTGAAAAAAAACGAAATTAACCCTTTATTCATAAAGATTAACAAATGGTTAATCTCAAAACTCCCAGGAATAATTTATGATAATCGCAAAATTAACCGGCATTCTCGACAGCATTCATGATGGGCATTTGATCATTGATGTTCAGGGCGTTGGCTATTGGGTGCAGGTCTCTGCTCGCACGATCGATCAACTGCCTGACCTGGGCCAAAATCTTAGCTTATGGATTGAACATATCATCCGGCAAGATCACCAACAGTTGTGCGGCTTTTACGACCCAGACGAACGTCACTGTTTTCAATTGCTATTAACGGTACAAGGGGTGGGAGCAAAGGCGGCGCTTTCTATTCTCTCAAACCTAAGTCCTGAAAGGCTAAGAGCTGCCATCAGCCAGCAAGATCGTTTGTCGCTTACCCAGGCCGAGGGGATAGGCGCTAAAATAGCCGGGCGCATTGTTTTAGAACTGAAAGATAAAATATTCAACGCGTCTGGTTCTTTGCCGATGCAAACAATCTCACCAACCTCAGCCATACAAGATGCGTTATCGGGTCTGTTGGGGCTTGGATATTCCAAGGCCGAGGCAAGCATGGCCTTAACCAAGACTGCTCAAGAAAACCCGAATAATCCTACCCCTGAAACGTTAATTCGGCTATCTTTGCAAAAATTGGCTAAATCTTCTTAATAAATGACTGACCTTCGTTTAATTGATCCTAATAAGCAGCTTGAGGAAGACTTAGAGCCTTCGTTGCGCCCCTTAAGCTTGGCTGACTTTACGGGTCAGGCACCGGTACGCAACAATTTAAGTGTTTTTATTCAAGCCGCCAAAAACCGCAAAGAAGCCTTAGACCATGTGTTGCTATTTGGTCCGCCTGGCCTTGGCAAAACAACCTTGGCCCAAATTGTGGCAAAGGAATTGAATGTTGGCTTTCGCGCCACATCAGGCCCTGTTATTACAAAAAGTGGTGATCTGGCTGCCCTGTTAACCAATTTGCAAACGCATGATGTTTTATTCATTGATGAAATTCACCGTTTAAATCCCACTATTGAGGAAGTTTTATATTCAGCGATGGAAGATTTCAAGTTGGATATTATGATTGGCGAAGGGCCAGCGGCTCGTTCGATTCGGCTTGATTTAGTGCCTTTCACCCTTATTGGGGCCACCACCCGTTCTGGTTTGTTGAGTCAACCATTGCGCGAACGGTTTGGCATTCCCTTACGGTTACAATTTTATGAATTAAATGAGCTAACGGTTATTATTCGTCGGGCAGCCAAAATCTTAGATTTTGATTTGACGGAAAGCGGGGCCTTTGAAATTGCCCGCCGATCACGGGGAACGCCAAGGGTAGCTGGTCGATTGTTACGGCGCGTTCGTGACTTTGCCAGCGTTATGGGACAGATCACCGTTGAAGAAGACATGGCAAAAGAGGCCCTGAATCGCCTAGAGGTTGACCCTTTGGGACTTGACGCGCAAGACATAAAATACCTACGCACCATTATCGATTATTACAAAGGCGGCCCTGTTGGCATTGAAACGCTGGCTGCGGCTTTGTCGGAACAGCGCGATACATTGGAAGAAACAATCGAACCTTACCTGATTCAACAGGGTTTTATTCAACGAACACCCCGGGGTCGGGTACTAACAGAAAACGCCTATCAACATTTGGGGTTGCCTTTTATTGCGCCTGCTGCTGCCCAACCTCAATTCTCTTTTTCGGAGTCATCAATTTAGGAGCTTGAAATGCTAAAAATTTTCCGTCAATTCGCTTTACTGCTTATTTTTCTATCCCCGCTTCACGCTGAATTCTCTTACCAATCTTTAAAACATGAAAACGGCGTCAAAATACGCGTGGGCGAATGGCACTCGAAAGTATCAGCGGATCCCAAAAAACTGCTAATCATTTGCCCAGGCCGTGCTTCGTTTATTGAAAAGAACGATCGTCTGGCTAACTATTTCGCCAATTTAGGATTTCGGGTGATTGTGGTTGACTGGCGGGGGCATGGCGGATCTGATCGTCTGACTGATAATCCACAAAAAACCCCTATTGATGATTATCAACGTTATGTAGAAGATATAACGTTAACCCTGAAAACCTATCATACCCCTGACCAGGCGATTTACCTTGTCGGTAGTTCGATGGGGTCGCTGGCTATCATTCGTTTCTTACAAGATCAAAATCTTACAAAAACTTTTCCCGTTCAAGCTGCTGTTCTTTTATCACCTATGTTTGGCCTTAAAACCAATCCGTTCCCAACATTTTTGGCACGCTGGTTAGCGGCAGGTGCGACAAAGTTGGGGTATCACGACCATTATTGTTTTGGCTATGGCGATTTTAACTTTAGCAAAGAGATATTTGAGAAAAATCGAAGCACGCACAGTCGCGAAAATTTTGAACGGCAAAAGAAAATTGCCCAAGATCACCCCCCATTGCTTACCTCTGGGCCAACCTATGGGTGGCTAAATGCAAGCTTTAAAGCCCTTGATCAAGCCAATCAACCAGAACAGCTGCAGGCTATTACAGCGCCGATTTTTATTGCCACAGCGGGTAACGATCAAGTTGTTGATACCAGCTCTATAATGCTAAAGTTGCTACCCACTTAAAAAGGTGCTCCCACAAGGTTTATCAAGGGTCTTGGCATCATATTTTTAACGAAAGTGACGACATTCGCGAAAAACTTCAACAAGATATTGAAACCTTTTTGAATCTACATTCAACAAACCATTGACAGTAGTGCCTTGCAGAGGCATATTTACCCATGTGGTTCGCAAGGACTTACACTGGCTAGCATTTAAATTATAAATTAAGATATGCAGTTTTGATGATGATGTATTCTCATAGTTCTCGTCCTCAATCTACGACAATTAGCTTCATGCCCCCCAAGACCATTGTTTTGGTTGGGCTTATGGGCTCAGGGAAAACCAGCATCGGCCGACGTTTGTCGAAGCGATTGGAATTACCCTTTTATGATTCTGATCATGAAGTTGAAGCAGCAGCGGGATGCCCGATTAAAGAAATTTTGTCTGTCTTTGGTGAACAGGCGTTTTTAAGTGGTGAACACCGCGTGATTACCCGTTTATTAGACCAGCCTACCCATGTGTTAGCCACAGGTGGCGGCTCTTTAAACAATTTGGAAACCCAAAGGTTAATTAAGGAAAAGGCCATTTCAGTCTGGCTAAAGGCCGACATCGAAACACTGGTGGCACGTGTGTCAAGACGAAATGACAGACCCTTGTTAACCGAAGGCAATCAACGGGAAACATTAGAAAATTTAATTGCTGAACGGTACCCCATTTATGAGAGTGCTGACATTCATGTCGAGACCTTAGATGAACCAACCAACGTCACTGTTGATCGCGTCATTCAAGAGATGAGCGAATATGTGCGCATTCATTACCCCCATCATTATGTTTTAAAGTCCGTATAAGTGAAGACGTTTTGTTTTCCTGTGTGACTTTTGACTTTTGACTTTTGACTTTTGACTTTTCTTAAAAAATTATCAGCGTAGAGTAAGAGAGACTAGAATGATTATTGGCGTCCCAAAAGAAATTAAAAACCATGAATATCGGGTTGGATTAACACCCTCCTCTGTGCAAGAACTTTTGTCAAACGGACATAAGGTTTTGGTTGAAACACAAGCCGGCATGGGTATTGGTTTTAGTGATGAAGACTATCAACAGGTAGGGGCAACAGTTGTTCAAACTGCAGCCGATGTTTTCAACCAAGCTGAAATGATTATTAAAGTTAAAGAACCACAACTCAGCGAATGTAAAATGCTGCGCCCTGATCAAGTTCTTTTTACTTATCTACACCTGGCACCTGACCTTGAGCAAACAAAAGCGCTGATGCAGTCAGAATGCGTTGCTATTGCCTATGAAACGGTCACAGATACCCGCGGTGGGTTGCCCCTGTTGGCCCCAATGAGCGAAGTTGCGGGTCGCATGTCAATTCAAGTTGGTGCCTATATGTTAGAAAAAGGGCAAGGCGGCTCAGGCGTCTTATTGGGCGGCGTTGCGGGTGTAGAGCCTGCTAAAGTTGTGATCTTAGGCGGCGGTGTTGTTGGCGCAAATGCGGCGCGTATTGCAGTCGGCATGGGCGCTGAAGTTACCATCGTTGACAAAAGCCCCCGTCGATTAAACGAATTAGATTGGGAATTTTCAGGTCGATTAAAGACAGTTTTCTCCACCAATAGCAGCATTGAAAAGTTAGTAAGCCAATCTGATTTGGTCGTAGGTGCTGTTCTGGTTGCGGGAGCTGCGGCGCCGCGTTTAGTAACGCGTGCGATGCTGAAAAAAATGCGTCCTGGTTCTGTGTTAGTTGATGTGGCCATTGATCAAGGCGGTTGCTTTGAAACAAGCCGCCCAACCACCCATGCTGAACCTAGCTATGTCGTGGATAATATTGTTCACTATTGCGTAACCAATATGCCAGGTGCGGTAGCCCGCACGTCTACCTTGGCGCTAAATAACGCAACGCTGCCTTTTGTCATGGCGTTGGCGCAAAAAGGATATCGCGAAGCCCTTTTAGAAGATGTTCATTTATTAAATGGTTTAAACGTTTATAAAGGTAAAGTGACTTATCAAGCAGTCGCTAATGCTTTAAACCTAGACTATAAAGAGCCGGAGCAATTATTGGCTGTTTAACAAGGGGCCGCGTTACTAAAAAGGAATAACACAATGCGCGGCGACCTTCTGACCGTCAGCCTAATCAAGCGTCTATTTTTTATAATGGGCCCTTTGGTGTTTTTATGGGCGATTGTATGGTGGTCGCTGTAGTGTTTATATGATTCTTTTTTCCCAACTATCTCACCTTTATCAGAAAAAGACAGCCTTAGAAGACATCAATCTAAGGATAGAGGCCCATACCCTAACGGCGATTGTTGGGCCTAATGGGGCCGGAAAAAGCACCTTTTTAAAAATTATTGCAGGTCTTATTAAACCAAGCCAAGGGCATTTTAGTTACCAATATCCTTTCACTTTAGCCTATTTGCCACAGCAATCAGGCTTGGATAAAACGTTCCCTTTATCTGTTAAAGACGTGGTAGCCATGGGATTATGGCCGCAGCTTGGCCTTAGAAAAGGTATGAATCAAGCACAACACCTTTCCTTAGAGCAAGCCATTGAAACAGTAGGCTTAAAAAATGTTGAAAATCATAGTCTTGATAGCCTAAGCGGTGGACAGTTTCAAAGGGTGCTGTTTGCCCGGCTTATGCTTCAAGATGCTAACGTATTATTATTAGATGAACCATTCGCCGCCGTTGATGAGGCAACGACTCAAGACCTTTTAATCCTTTTGCAACACTGGCATCAACAGGGAAAAACAATTCTAGCGGTGATGCATAACCTATCGCTGGTTCGGCATTTTTTCCCCGAAACAGTGGTGTTGGCTAAGAATTTAGTGGCTCATGGGCCCAGTGATGAGATTTTAACCACTGATAATCTTTTGCATGCCCATGGCATAATGGGTGCCTCATGATACATTCCCTTATCAATTTTGATTTTTATGAAAGCTTTGTTGCTCCATTTTATCAATATCTATTTATGCGTCGTGCCTTGGCCGCGTGCATCACCATTTCTTTATCAAGCGCACCCTTAGGGGTCATTCTTATCCAAAGACGCATGAGCTTGATTGGCGAAGCTTTATCGCATGGAACGTTACCCGGCATCGCCCTGGCCTATTTAATTGCCGGCATGTGGCTTCCGGCTTTAACCTTGGGTGGCGCGCTTGCTGGATTAATCGTCGCCTTCTTTAGCCATTTTGTGGCCCAAAAAACCTGTTTGAAAGAGGACGCAAGCTTCAGCAGCTTTTATATGATCGCATTTGCCTTAGGGATCATTATCTTATCGTTACAAGAAGGGTCTATTAAGCTTGTCCATTTGTTGTTCGGCAATGTTTTGGCTGTTGACAGCGCATCGTTAATTTTTATGGCGATGACATCAACCGTTTCTTTGATCATTTTAGTCGTGATTTATCGACCCATGATCTATGAATGTTTTGATCCTTTATTCATGCGATCTTTAAAATTACCCACGCATTTTTATAACTTCACTTTTCTGACTTTAATGGTTGGCAACCTTGTTGCTGCTTATCAAGCGTTAGGAACCTTGATGGCGCTGGGTATCATGATGATTCCGGCTGTAACGGCACGTTTATTGGCCCGTCGGCTCACCAATATTTTTATATTGAGTATGATTTTAGCCTTAATCGCAAGTTATGCTGGATTGTTATTGTCTTACCATTTTAACTGGCCCTCTGGCCCAACCATTATTTTGGTTGCCGGAGTATTGTATATCGCCAGCTTGGGGTATGTTTTGATTGCGAGGAAACAATAAGCAACCTCATCAAAGAGGCAAAGATGGTTTTTAGGGATTGAGTTTCTTCCGGGCATATTTGCCCCTTTATAAGGGGCCCTCCTCGACCCCCCAAAAAACGGCGCCCACCCCACCGCCACACACAACATGATTCTCCCTTTGCCTCAAAATCTTGCAATTTTGGGCACATCTTCGCACCGGGTTCCATCCCGATGAAAATTCGTCTACAGTGACAAAGTGCTCCATCACTATAAACAAGGCAACCCTGTTTTAAAAACAAGGGGGGCTTTTATGAAAACCCAATCACGCACCCAACATATTCGGGTGTTTCTAGCTCCACCATCTTTAACCATAAAGCAAAAGGGTTAACAAATCGTTTATGGGGATGAGTCCACCCTTGAGACTAGCAAACACCCCTTTCCAAAAGCCCTTAGACTTTGTAAGGTTTAAAGTATTAAAAATACAGATGGAAAATCACAGGTGCGTTCACAAAATCGTAAACCAAACGAGTTAAGACCAGTCTTTTTAGGGCCCAGTTTTGCCAAATTTGCGGAAGGGTCTTGCTTTGTTAAGTTTGGTGATACGCACGTTATTTGTGCGGCAACCATTGAAGAAAAAGTTCCCCCTTTCTTGCGCAATACAGGCTCAGGCTGGGTAACCGCTGAATATGGCATGTTGCCACGTTGTTCCCATGAACGAATTGACCGCGAAGCAGTTAAAGGCAAACAAACAGGTCGCACCCAAGAAATTCAACGCCTTATTGGTCGGGCTTTACGGGCAGTGGTTGATTTAAAGGCCCTGGGTGAACGACAAATTAGAATTGATTGCGATGTGCTTCAGGCCGATGGAGGGACACGAACCGCCAGTATTACGGGCGCCTATGTCGCGTTGCATCAGGCCTTGCAAAAGTTGGTTGATACCAAGAAAATACCAAAACTTCCTCTTATCGATCAAATTGCGGCTGTTTCTTGTGGAATCGTCGAGGGAAAGGCAGTGCTTGACCTCAATTACCAAGAAGATTCAAACGCCCAAGTTGACGCCAATTTTGTCATGACAGGAAGTGGCAAGTTGGTCGAGGTGCAAGCCGCTGCCGAGAAACATCCTTTTTCTGAGGAAGAATTCCACGATATGTTGGCGTTGGCGCGTTCAGGCTCGCAAGAGCTTATCACCCTGCAAAAACAGGCACTTAAAATTGACTGATACCAATTAATCCGGAGGAAACTTTATGAGAAAATTTATAAACTATTTATTCCTTTTCTTCTTTGTTGGCGGGGCATTCTCAAACGTTATAGCACCTTCTAATGCTGCTGACATACCCTCTCCTAAAGACAAAAAGCCTGCTGAGATCGGCGTTATTATCGGCAGCACCCGCCCTAACAGAATTGGCAAACAAATCGCAGAATGGATTTTAAACGAAGTCTGTAACACTCCAGGACTTAAATTTAGGTTGGTAGATCTGGTGGATTTCTCTCTTCCCTTGCTTAATGAACCATTCCCAGCCGCACAAAGCGATAACTATACTCATGAACACACAAAAAAATGGAGTAAAGAAGTCCAATCCTATCAAGGATATGTTTTTATTATTCCTGAATACAATAGTGGCTACCCAGCATCAATTAAAAATGCCATTGATTATCTTTTCAAAGAATGGAATGGAAAAGCCGCCCTCATTATCAGTTATGGTTTTCAAGGTGGCAAAAAATCAGCTGAGCAGTTCAATCAGATTTTGACAGCAGTTAAGTTGCATCCTACTCAAACCATGCCAGCGCTTACTCTAAAAAAAGAGATGTTTGATGAAAAGGGGCAAATTAAAAGTCCAGGACAAGATTTTGCTCAGTATATGCATGGCATCAAAAAAGCCGTTCAGGAGTTAAGAGGTTTAATTCTTGGTTAATATTCTCTTAAAATTCATAGGATAGATTAAAAATTGACTAACCAAATGCCTGCATTAAGAAAAGTTTTACAGGGGGAACAAGGCCTCCCCCCCCCTTTGTGGATTATGCGTCAAGCAGGTCGTTACTTGCCTGAATACCGCGATATTCGGAAAAAATTTCCTGACTTTATGGAATTTTGCCTGACCCCAGAGGCGTTAACAACCGTGACCTTGCAGCCGATTGACCGGTTTGATTTCGATGCTGCTATTATCTTTTGTGATATCTTGATCATCCCCCATGTTTTGGGTCAAACAGTTCAGTTTATAGAAGGCGAAGGACCCCGTTTGGCTAAAGTTGATTGGCCAGCTTTCTTAGAGTTTGCCAATAAAAAAACTGTGTTGTCATTTTTAGAGCCCGTTTTTAAGGCAATTTCATCAACGCGCCAGGCATTACCTTCCCACAAATCATTGATTGGTTTTTGCGGATCACCCTGGACGATCGCTTGTTATATGATGCAAGGCGGCAAAGTGGGATTAGGATTAGCAGATTTAGATCATGACTTAACGCGATCGTTAATCCAAACTTTGCAACAGCATCTGGTTGATTTTTTGCTGGGTCAGATTCAGGCTGGCTGTGATGTTATTCAAATTTTTGATTCTTGGGCGGTTTTGGTTGAACCTGAAAATCAATCTGAATACCTTTGGCAGCCTTTATTTTTTATTTGTAATGCCATTCGTAAAGTTCACCCCCAGATTCCCATCATTTATTACGGTCGGGAAGTTAGTCAATTTTATCCTTATTTGGCCAGTCACGTTAAAGACCTTTGTTTTGGTCTTGATCAATACACGGACCCAACCTGGGCAGCAGATGTCGTGCAGCCTTTAGCCCCCGTTCAGGGAAATTTAGATCCATTATTATTGGTTGATGGAACGTTTGAAAAGGCAACGGATAACATCTTAAAAACTTTATCTGCCGAGCCTTTTGTTTTCAACCTGGGTCATGGCATTTTACCGCAAACCCCTTTGGATCACGTTTATCGGCTAGTTGAGCAAGTAAGGACATTTAAGTGATTCTTGCTATTAAACCCACCTTCATGCCCGCCCTGGCGGAAATTCTTGTTAGTTTAGGGGCTATTAAGATTCTGTTGGTGGGATTATTCAAAAAAAACAACACACTGAATTGGTGTTTTTATCTGGCAATCGGAACGTTAATTGCTGCTTTGTTAGCATTGTATTCTCAGCCAGGCGAACTGCAAATCACCTTTAATGGTCTGTTTGTCAATGACGCATATACGATATTCATGAGGATGGCCGTCTTGATGACAGGGATTGTTGTTTTGATTTTTAGCCGCCTTACTGTTGTGCAGGAAGAAATCAATAAATTTGAATATCCCGCACTGATTTTACTGGCCTTAGTGGGCATGATGGTCATGATTTCTGCCAATGACCTATTAAGTTTATTTATGGGTATTGAACTGCAAAGTTTAAGCCTGTACATCCTGGTTGCTATGCGACGCACCAACCCTAGATCAAGCGAGGCGGCTTTAAAGTATTTTATTTTAGGGGCCCTTTCGACAGGTATTTTGTTATATGGGTGCAGCTTAATTTATGGTTTTACAGGCTTAACCAACTTTGCAACGCTTGAACGGTTTTTCAAAAGTCAGCAATTAACACAAAGTTTGTCGATTGGTCCTATCATTGGAATGGTTTTGGTCATCATTGCATTAGGTTTTAAAATTGCAGCTGCCCCTTTCCATTCGTGGGCACCCGATGTTTATCAGGGAACACCAACGTCTTTAACAACGTTCTTGGCAACAGCCCCTAAAATTGCCGGCCTAGCCGTTATAATGCGGGCACTAATCAACCCTTTTGGGGGCGTTTCTAGCCTATGGCAACCTTTGGTTATCTTGCTGGCGGTCCTATCGATGGTGGTGGGTTCCCTTACGGCTTTGACACAATCAAACGTGAAACGCCTCATTGCCTATAGCTCAATTGGTCATATGGGTTTTGCTTTAATAGGCGTTGTAACAGCCACTGAGATGGGGCTGCAGGCAGCAATCATCTATAGTATTTTTTATTTAATGACGACGTTGTTATTTTTTGGGGGCCTTTTATATCTTTTACGAAACGGCAGACCGGTTAAAACAATTGCCGATTTACATGGAATAGGGCGATCTTTTCCTATTATTGCTTTCTTGCTTGGGTTTGTTGTTTTATCGATGGCCGGCATCCCGCCCTTACCTGGGTTCCTGCCAAAATTGATGATACTAATAGCAGCTGTATCGCAAGGGAATTATGGTTTGGCCGTGGTTGGTGTGATCTATAGCGTGATTGCTGCCGCTTATTATTTGATTATTTTAAAGGCTTTGTTTTTTGATAAACCTATTCAGATCGTTGCAAGAGGCTCAGCAACATATCGTAAACATGACCTAATCATGAATTTAGTCCTAGCGGCCTTAGTGCTGGGGCTAACATTTTCGTTATTGTACCCCATGCCTTTATTAAGCGTCATTCACCGGGCAACAATGGCCTTGATGTATTTATAAATGGGGGATACTGTTGCCTCGTATAAAGAAACATAAAGGAGACCTAAATATGATTTATAGAATATTGATTTTATTGGTGATAACAGCGTGTAGTGCCATTGCTGCTGATGGAGAGAAGAAAGGGCAGGAAATTGGAGATAGAAAAATCGCTTTTACTTGCCGTTCTTTAACACCTGAAACTGCTGATGCAGTCGCCGCTTTGATGACCGAGTCTAACATAACACCCACCAACCCCCAGATTGATAAACCAGCGGGAATGGTCGCAAATCAATTAGCACGCATTGCAGCTGGCAATGCTTATCATCTTATGGCTTTTTGTAAAGGTGATGTCGTTCAAGCAGCCATGATTCAAGGGCAGATGCCAAAAGCGGGTTATAAGGTTGGAGAGCATGATCGCGTTATTGCAATATTTGCAGAGCTTTTAACGGTTGCGAAAGATCCAGCACCTTTTGGATTTTCAACAATGGTGCCTGTTTTTGCAAATGATGTCGATGAAGGAGGACGCACTGAAGTTTATCAAACGATGATGTTGCTTAATAAGGACCTTGCAAAACAAGGTAAAACTTTGCCACAGGCCTCTGCAGGTTTACTTCCCTGCCAGTTGTTGGTTTTGTTGCATCCTGATCATAGGGACGTTAATTTATTGGTAGCTTTAGGCTTTGTGAACCGAGGTAATTATCCAGAATTTTATGGCGCGGCCCGTTTATTGCTAAGCTATCCTTTGGTTTAGTTCTTCTAAATGTTCGTGAAGGTGTTTTGGTTTGTTCGGTGTGGGCCACGGCTGATCTAGGTCAGCCAGCTGGCAGTATAAAGCGGTTAGGCTTAGTTTTATGGCGTGGTCACCCGAACAAAACATCGTTAGAGTTAGGGGGTTTTCTTGGTTGATTGATAAACTAAGAAGACTGAATAATCTTTGCGGTGAAGCCTGATGGAAACCCTGCAGATGCATGCTTTCCACATGATAAATACAAAATCCAGAATGAACGCGGTAATAACTGTCCAGTTTCCCATGTTCATGGGCATGTTCCCAACAAAACCGATTGACCAATCCTGTTAATCGTTTGTTTTCTTGATCATAATCAAGCGAGCTTAACGACAACAATCCATCTTGTAGTTGGGCTGATAAGATTGATAAATCTTCGGCAGTAGTTGCCAAAAGCTTTAAGGGCGAGAAGGCCAAATCAGTCATATTTGAATTTTAAATAATTTTGTTATTTATTCATCATAAACACCGCAGGCTATCGCCACAAGATCAAAAATCGCCCTTAATGTAATGACGTGGTCGTTAAAAAAGTAAAGATGGTTTTTTTGAATTGATAAAAGTTGAAGTTTTTTCCGGACATAATGGTCCTTATAAAGGGGCCCTCCTCGAAAACCCCCAATCGCGGCGCCTCCCCACCACAACTCCGCAACATGACTCTACCTTTGCCTCAAAATCTTGCGATTTTGGGCACATCTTCGCACCGGGTTCCACACCGATGAAAATTCGTCTATAGTGACAAAGCGCTTCGTCACGTCAACAAGGCAACCCTGTTTTAAAAACAAGGGGGCTTTTTAAAAACCCAATCACGCACCCGACACATTCGGATGTAACTAGCTCCACCGTCTCTAACCATAAAGCAAAAGGGTTAACAAATTCTGAAAATTAAAAAGATCTGCACACTGACTTTAAAAAAAGTAATTAGTAAGGCGCTTTCGGGAAACAGCCATAAGACCTTCTGCGTAAGTTGCATTTTAGGTAAAATAGTGAGAGTTTTGAGGGAAAACCGACCAAGGTAGTTCCCTCATGAGCCTAAGAT
>CAIVFQ010000002.1 GCA_903905285.1 uncultured Alphaproteobacteria bacterium | reverse complement strand
GTGACGAGATCATCAATAACTACATCGACAATCATACAGATGCTCACAAAACAGATAATTTGCATAACTTATCTTTAGATTGACCGCGACTTCCAGTCTAGATAGCAACCTGCCAGCTTCAGCTGGCTGTCATTGAGTTTCTTTTTGGGAGATAATACTGATGAAATTTATACTTAAAAGTTTTTTGGGGTTTTTATCTGTTTTCATCTTCAACCAAAATTATACCCAGGCAAGCAGCAGGCCTGAAGAAGCTCTTGAGAAAGAAACCGCTTACAAGCTTATACAACTTCACCAAACAAAACTTGATCCTAACGCATTACAAACTGAGGTAGAAAAATTAACTCAACAAGGATTCCCCTTAAAAAGAGCAAGGGAAATTTATGCCCAAGGACAAATAGGAAATTTCTTTGCAACGAAATACAATCCAGGATTATTTCCAGCCAGTGTGATCCCGACACAAATGAGAGGAAGCTACATTTCGGAACTTTACAAAACCGATGACGGAGTTCTGGATGAAGTTTTTACCACTTCCGATGTTAACAACCTTAAGAAGGACGACACACCTATTGTTTATAATGAAACACATTTTGTGGAAGATGGAGCAACTGTTCAACCGACTGATTTTAAGGACGTAGAAGAAAAATACACTTACAATCCGTCTTATTCCCTTTGGAATCTTCGGCTAACAGCGGAACTTAAAAAACCATGCGGAACAATAAATGTTTCCTTACCTGTCTTAAGTTGCAAGCCTCTTATAGATTTATATTTTCAAGGAAATCTGAAACGAAGGCTAGATGCATATCGCTTAGACCACACACTGACCACTTTGAAAGCCGACGGCACATTAACGTTGTTTGATGTTGCAAAAAGGAACTAAGGCAAAAAAATGAAGAGCTGATTTGCTTGCGCGCGTCTGTTTTAGCACTCGGCTCTTCAATTAACACTTTGTTAACGCTTTTAAATTTAGACTTAAAACCATATCCAACTTCTTGCCTTAGAATCACCCCACCATGAAATTTTTTCTCAAAAACGCCTTATGTTTTTCATTCATTTTTATCTTCAATCAAAATTATATTCAGGCAAGCAGCGGATCTGAAAATGATCTTACAAGGCAAACTCATTACCAGTTAAAACAGCTTTATCAAAAAAAACTTGATTTAGAAAAGTTACAAGAAGAAACAGAGGCACTAGTCAGCCAAGGTTTTCCCGTTAAACGGGCCAGAGAAATTTGCGCCCACAAACAAATAGAAAAAGTTTTTGCAAAAAAATTCGAATCTAAATTACTGCCGGCTGGAAAAATTCTGGAACAGATTGGTGGCACCTGTGCAACAGAGCTTTATAAAACTGACAAAGGTGTTATGGACGATATTTTTACGACGTCTGACATCGATTGGTTACAGAAAGGAAATGCCCCGATTGTTTATAATGAAACACATTACGTAGGAGATGAAGAAACAATTCATCCCCTTCATCTTAAGGGTTTAAAAGATAGATACACTTTTACTTTTCCCTATTTTGATATCTGGACTGCCTCAGTAAAGTCAGAGGTAAAAAGGCCCTGCGGAGCAGTTCAAGTTTCTTTAGGCGCATCATGGTTGGCACAAGTTATGCAACTTCAATTTAGCCTAACATCAAGATTAACAGATCTTCGTATTGGCCATACGCTGACAGTTCTGCAAGCTGATGGCATGCTGACTTTGTTTGATATTTTGAAAGCGCAATAAGGGTTTTCAGGCTATTTTCTAAATTGAGCCATACTTTTAATAACAATACCATGCCAAGGCTTTTGGCTTTGGTAAACCTGCCAAAGGTTTAAAACAATACCATATTTTCCATAACTATGACCCATGCCGAACATAGCTAGCCCACTTGCCTTTGGACGAAAAACCTTTGGAAAAGAATATTGCAACCAGTAACAGTTACGAAAAATCATATCATCTGTCTGATAATTGAAATCTGTCTCTGTAGTCGTCAACATGTATTGCCGCTTAAACATTGCTCGTTCCTGAGGGGAAAAAGATAAACACTGTCTTATTGCTTCAATCGCTTGTTCTTCACTTAGATCGCTTAAGATATGATCGACTGTTAAATCCTGTACTGCAGCAGGCTCAAGCCCTTGGAGATCTTTTTGATGATAATCAGCGGCAAAGTAATCCATATATTTTTTAAGCGTGGGCTTATCTCTTGCTTCCTTATAAGAATCAGTTCCAAGAAACATTGCACAAATCTGCAAATAACAAGCCACAGCCCTTGAGTTTAGCTTATGTATATCATCCCCACAATCTCCTGTTTCAAGTAGGAACGTATTTTGGCGCAATAAACTTTTCTCGTTTTCAGTCAAAGACTGTAACCACCCCGAAGATTCTTTTGAAACCCATTTTTCACCAAACTCAACCCCTAAATAATCACTTTCAAGATCATGCTGATTAAGTTCAAGAAATAAAAACTCAGCCTTTAGGATCATTCGCTGATAAACTTCAGGCAGATATAGCAGTTAACGAATAATTTGATTATAAAACATGTTCCCTAAATAGGGCTTCAATAGGGCTTCAATACTGCCTCCTACGCGTCTCCTAATGGCTTTTGCCTGAGACCATTTTTTCTCAATTGG
>CAIVFQ010000001.1 GCA_903905285.1 uncultured Alphaproteobacteria bacterium | reverse complement strand
TTACTTGTTCATAAGGTCCGTTTAATAAAACGTTTTCACCGTCTTCACATTCTAGCGTTACCAATCCATTTGGTTGATTGAATTCTATTTTTAAAGACATTATTTATTCTCCACTGTCATTTATCTTTCAATCCATCTAAAGCAGTTACTGAACAACCAGGGCCCATTTTTACGGTTGCATTGCCTGTTACTGTTATACCGGGTAATAATTCAAGTTTATCACCACAAAAATATCCCCAACAAATAGGCATATCTAATCGTTGCGCTTCTTCACGTTCTTTGTCTGTCATCTTGCGACCACATTCGTTTTTGCATCCCGGTGACTTGCAAAATGTTTTGTCCCTATAGCTCAGCATCATTCACCACCACATATTTGCGCCAACCGATAATCCTGCAATTGCTTAACAATATCAGTTAGATTTGATTCTGCGTCCTCAATTTCTTCTAAAGTTAATATTTTTTGACCTATTAATGTATCGTCATAAAATGTGCATATATCATGTAAATCGTTTATTTTTAGGTTTATTATTTCTATTCTCAGCCTCATTCTTCTAGCTCCCATTTTCTGGCATTTTCAATAAGATTAAGAACTGCATCGCCTTTTGAGTTGCCCGTTCCATATGTGCAATCGTTTTCTATTAAAACATGATAGCTAGCAAAGGTTGCTTTGAATTCATATCTATCACTATCCCAATTTACGTTTATTATGTATTGGCTGCTGTCTTTTCGCATTTTGTTATCCTTTTTGTGTTTTTCGTTTTGATGAGTTGATTATATGTCATATTAATAATATGTCAATAATCATTACACATGTATTTGATTTATTAGTGAGCTTGCTAGATAAAGCATGCGTGATATACTGATCGTACGATTATTAACAGTTTTAACCACAGTTTTTGTGGATAAAATTGACTATATATATAGAGACTAATTTGAAAATTGAAGAATTTGAATGTGATTTGGATGACATTGAGTCTATTAATGCTTATCTTGATAGAGTAGATTTATTTATAAACGACCTGTTACAAAAACTGGAGATTTAAATGAGCGAATACGGTAGCGACAAAAGCGTTGAAAACGAAGCATATTGCATGCCAAGTGCATATAAAAGTGTCACCGAAGAAATGAATCGCATGTCTGAATATCCAGCTTGGAATGCTAAAGCTGACAAGCAGGCTAAGTACCCTTTAGAGAAAATGCAGGGCGCTAAAGTGCGGAAACAAGAGATGGGCAAAGGACAATAATATCCGACAATAAAGGGCTATATAATGCATTTTAATAACAAGTATGAGCCTTGGATGAATGATAAAGCCCTTAGCTTGTTTAGTGAGGGTGATAGCATTTCGTCTGTGTGTTGCGATTTAGGTATAAATCGAGATACTTATTATGAGTGGCGCGACAATAAAGAGCATCCATTTTATGAAGTTGCCAAACATGGAGAGCTTTTATCACAGCAGTTTTGGGAAAGAGCTGGTAAAAATGGAACATTGGGAGCAATTGATAAGTTTGCTGGATCGAGCTGGCAATTTATCATGAAGAACCGATTTCGTGAGCATTACAGCGATCAACAAAAAGAAAAAGAAGGCAATACTGCAGTTGAGATGTTGCTTAATTTGCTTGTAGACAAGAACAAATGAAGTGTTATTTTTGCGAACAGCCATCTGTTAAACAAAAATGGTTTGGTATTCCTGTTCCAGTTTGTATTAAAAATAATTATTACGTTTGTGAGACACATTTGTATACGGATTTAAAATATGACGATCTTTATGATAAAGATGGAAATAAAAAATGATTGATAGCGAAGAAATAGCAAAAGTATTAACAAACGATCAAGAGCAGCTAATACAAGTCATGCAATCACATGCAACATTGCAACATCAGTTTGAGCAGTTAACAAAGCATGTTGAGCAATGTTATGTGCGCATACAAAAGCTAGAGGCGTTAGTGTTTGTATGACAATTACAGATAGAAAGCACAAAATAATTGAAGATAAAGCATTGCGCGAGCATCTAATCATGATGCTTACTGCTTTGTATTATCCGGGATCGGTTGCCAAGATGACTAATGATGAGCTTAGAGAGAAAGTAGAAGAATATAAAATACTGTTTTTAAGAAAACTACAGGATGCTCCACTTTGAGCTTTGACGGCAAGACACTTTTATTACAAGACAGCCTTCTACGATTACGTGACTTCAAATACTTTGCCGAAAACTTCTTTAAAATACGCACCAAATCTGGCGCAGTAACTCCTTTTATTCTTAATCGAGCTCAATTATATATACATGAACGACTTGAGTCTCAACTTGCTGAAACTGGAAAGATTAGAGCTATAATTTTGAAAGGCCGTCAACAAGGATGCTCAACTTACGTTCAGGCTCGTTACTTTCATAAGACAATCACTAATCGTGGTATTAAGACCTTCATCCTGACCCATGAAGGAGCTGCCACAAAAAACTTATTTGAAATGACCAAGAGATACTATGAGTATCTACCTAAAGGACTCATTCCACGAGCAAATCGCGATAGCCAAAAAGAACTTAAATTCGAGTCAATCGACTCTGGATACGCTATTGGTACAGCTGGCGCAAAGGGAACTGGACGTTCACAAACTGTACAGCTACTGCATGGCTCGGAGGTTTCCTTTTGGCCTAATGCCGCAGAACATGCGCAAGGTCTTATGCAAGCGGTGGGCGACCAAGATAATACGGAAATTATACTTGAGTCTACAGCGAATGGCATTGGAAACTATTTTCACTCTGTCTGGGTAGCAGCCGAACAAGGCAAGTCAGACTTTCAGGCTATCTTCGTTCCTTGGTATTGGCAGCCTGAATACAAAGCTTTCTATTCGCAAGGTCATGATGAGATATATTTAAGCGAAGAAGAGCAGCAGTTATTGGATTTGTATGCCCAAAATGGCATGACGCACGAGCACATATATTGGCGACGTTTTAAGATAGGGCAGTTCAGCAATGATCACGATGTAGGCGTTAAGTTATTCAATCAAGAATACCCTTCGTGCGCTAACGAGGCATTTCTAAACCCCATTGATGATACATTCATACAATCAAACTTTGTATTAAGTGCTCGTAAAAACAAAATTGAAATACAGAAAACAACGCCATTAATTATTGGAGTCGATCCAGCAATAGGCGATAACGATCGTTGCGCCATTATTAAACGCAAGGGACGCGTTGCGTACGACTTGGAAATATTGCGTAATTATAATACTATGGAGTTAGCGGGAAAGCTTAAGACGATGATTGATAATCTAAAGCCTTCTAAAGTATTTATTGATTGCATAGGCATTGGTGCGGGAGTTACAGACCGATTGCTTGAAATGGGATATAGTTGCGTTGTTGGCGTTAATGTCGCACGCACAGCCAATGATAAAGAACGTTTCGGCAATCTACGGGCTGAGTTATGGTCAGAGATGCGTGATTGGCTAATGGGTGAGCTTTCTGTCTCAATACCCGATAGTGATGAATTACATACGGATTTGTGTGGTCTTGGATATAAGCATCGGAGTAATGGACAGATGCTTATTGAAAGCAAAGACGATTTAAAGAAGAGGGGAATGCCATCTCCTGATACGTCTGATGCGCTTTCGTTAACATTTGCTCTAGGTCAGCATGTTGGTGAAACTAACTTCTCTCCAAACTTTATGCCGGATGCTCACAGAAGCTTGTATACCTGATACACTAAATGCCTCATATCTGATAGGACGATCATATGGAAACCAAAAACCCAGAGATGGCTATCGAAATCAAACAATGCATCGAAACCTGGGAAAATTACTGGCACGATAATAAAAATACGTATAATGAATACATGCAGTTTGTCTTCGGCAATCAATGGCTTGACGAGGAAGCGCGTGTATTTGAAACCTATAAAAAAATACCGCTAACATTTAACAAATTAGCGCCTATGGCAAATCACTTATTAGGTGAGCAACGCCAGAACACACCTACTCTACAATGTGAGCCCGATGAATCAGTACCCGAACAAACAGCGGAAGTACGAACAGCACTTGTTAAAGACATTACCATCAACTCAGATACAAACGTGGTATTTCAAACTGCTTTTCAATCGGCAATTACTGGCGGTTATGGGGCTTTTTACATAGATACGGAATATGAAAATGATTACTCGTTTAACCAAGTCATACGCCTTCGTAAGGCTGAGATACCAACTCGATTTTATTGGGATGTCAGCTCAATATCACCTTGCAAAACTGATGGTAGCCATGCTGGGTTTCGTACTCGCATGTCTCGGGACAAGTTTGCCAGTATCTACGGAAAAAAAATTGAGGAAAATATACCTCCAAGCAATATCGAGGAAGGCACAGTATTTAACGATGATGAGTCAGTTACGATTACTACGCACTTTAAGAGAATATATAAACAAGAAAAAATCTACAAATTGAGTAATGGTCGGGTATTAGACAGCAAAGAATTTAAGATGCTTGAAAAGATTAAAGTTGGTGAAGATGAGATGTTGCTTGATGGTGAAGAGCTTGTGACGATATCAGAAGAGCGATCGGCACCACGTTATAAAGTTAAAAAGTATATGTATGCAGGAGATTACGAGCTCGAATCTGAAGATTTTCCTAGCGAACAATTACCAGTCATATTTGTCGATCAAAGTTCTTTCTTTAACAAAGAAGGCACGCAAGTCTGTCGGCCATTCTTTAAAGATACGAAAGACGCGCAGCGTTATATTAATTACCTGGGTACGCAATCTGCTTATCTAGTTAAGATTGGTCGTTATGACCAATTCTTAATAGCCGCTGGCAATGCCCGAAGCAATGATACGGCACAAATATGGCGAGACCCTTCTAACCTACAAGGCGGACTTAAATTTGATGAGGTTGCATCTGGATTTATTCCACAGCAACTAAAGCCTCCTGAACTATCAATGGCGCTTGTACAGCAATACGAACGTGCTGAGCGTGATATTCAGACATGTACGGGCATGTATAACACAATGATGGGAGAGCAAGGCAATGAAACGTCCAAGTTGGCGATTGATGCTCGTACTAAGCGTGGTAATTATAATACTCATTTGCCATTCGACAGTTTAAATCGTGCGATATCAGTAGCAGGTCAAATTGTTAACGAAATGATACCAAAAGTGTATGATACCGAACGCACAATGATGCTCAACATGAAAGAAAAAGGCATGACGGCGGTGCCTATTAATAAGCCGATGGATGAATACGGCGGTCAAATGCAAAATGATATGACGAAAGGCCGATACACCATTCGTCTGCAGCCTGGTCCGAGTTGGGAAGGACAAAAACAAGAGGCACTTAATTCAATGCAGCTCATTTTGCAGGCTAATCCACAACTTTTTAACCTTATTGCTGATTTGTATGTAGAGAATCTACCGTTAATGAACAATCTTGAGTTGCGTAATCGCTTAAAAACCATTGTGCCACCTGAAATCATTGAGGCTGGAAAGACGGGCGAGGCCGTTCCTCCTAAACCACAAGCACCCGATCCAATGATACAAATCAAAATGCAGGAATTGCAGCTTAAACAACAACAATTACAGATGGAACAACAACGTTTGCAGATGGATGCTCAAGAGAAGGGGCAGGATATTCAAATGCGATGGCAGGAACTTGAGGCGAAGAAACAGGAAGCGGCAGCAGAGCTTCAAGAAATGGAACTTCGATATCTATCAGAAACACAGAGAACGGCTTCTAATGAACAAATAGCTCATGCTAATAACTTAGTTAAGATATTAACAGCAAAACATGAACAACCCACATATAAAGGATGAATATGAGTCTTACAAACATTGATGATAAATTATTGAACATTGAAGCGGGTGAGCCTGTTTCGATGGAAGTTGATTTACCCGACGATACACAAGAGATAGAAAGAGTAGAAACTAATGAGGCAGATGGATCTACCGATTTAAATGAATCAACTCCGATAACCTCTGATGAAAAGAAAGAAGATATTAAAAATAACGAAGAATCAGCTACAGATGATTACGGCAGTGAAATAGCTACTAAAGAACGTGTTTATACGGAATCAGAAGTACAAGCCATGATTCGCGATAGATTGAGTCGTGGACGCCAACAAGAACCTCAGCAACCAACTTATCAACCGCCTCAACAAACGGCGCCTGAATACGATCCAAATAGTGCCGATAGTTGGGAAGTGCAGCTGGAAAGTTTTATTGATAACACCATTAGTAAACGCGAACAACAACGGCAGCAGCAAGATTGGCAAAGACAAGAACAAGAAACACAGGCTAATTTTGAGGTTCGTTTCAACCAAGGAATGCAGAAATATCAGGACTTTGAGCAAGTCGTCATGGGAAAGCCGTTGACGCCACAGATGGTTATATCAACCCGAGGGATGTCAGACCCAGCGGCCTTTATATATGCAGCTGCGAAAACTCAAGCGCCTGAATTGGAGAGAATATCAAAGATTGGCGATCCTTATGCCCAAGCTATTGAATTGGGTCGCCTTGAAGAACGTATGCGCAAAGCTCGTAGTAATGTTAGTCAAGCACCCAAGCCTATTGCGGCACCAAAAGGTGACATGAGTAGTGAGCCTAAAACTCGCAAGTGGAGTATTGACGATAAATTAGCGCAGGCAGATAAAGAAAATAGAGCAGAAAGAATGAGAGGACGCGACAGGTGATTAAGTGGATTAAGTTTGATGATAAAAATCATGCATTAGATGACTCTTTTATAAGATGTGGGATCGAGTTTTTAGTAGTTTTTAATTACGGTGATGATATAAGTTTTATAGAAAAAGCTATCTGGGGCGAAAAAGGATGGGATATTGATTCACATGGCGGATGTTATTCCTGTAATTGTGGGTGCAATACATATATTCACCATGGAAAAGATTGCACTGTTACACATTATTCACAGATCCAATACCCTAGAGGAAGGTGGAGATAGGTAATTGACCAATAAATAACACTAGAGCATAATAATGTCTGACGTGTAGTTAGATGGTCTCCGTCAACCATGATAGGAGCGTAATAGCTTTCCTCCGAAGCGATAATAAAGGTGCCCGCAAGGGTTATTTTAATTGTTGCCAGGAGATATCATGGCCAATTCATTTCAAACTACCCAGTATATACTGGACGAAGTGTTTATTCGCTTCATTAACTATTTGTCATTCAGTAAAGTTTCCAACAGAAACCTAGAAGCAGATTTCAAAAACCTAAAATACGCTACTGGACAAACCATTAACTACCGTTTAGAAGAACGATTCTTAGGTGGATATGGCGCAACTGCTGTAGATGAAGCCGTAGTCCAAATCGTTCGTCCATTAAAAATTGATACTCAATTCCATTCAATGGTGAGCTTCAATGGCATGGAATTAACATTTGACCGCGCTCGCGATCAACCATACCTCGACATGATGTTGAAGCCACGTGCTAAACGTCTGGCGAACAATGTTGAATCATTCATTTGTAGCCAAAACTTCCAGCCTGCTGTTTATCAAACAGTTGGTACTCCTGGTATTCCCATTACAATGCAAACCATTCTTGATGCTGATGCATACATGAGTGAGTTGGGTATACCTGAAGATGGCAACAGATATTTCGCGGTAAGTCCTGCGGTTAATGCTGCAATCTCTGGAAGCTTGTACAACGTGTTTAACATGACTGTTAACCGTGGCGCATTGATGGATGGATTTATTGGACATTTGTCAGGTTTTGACTTCTTTAAGACTAACTTTTTAACCCAACAAGTGGCTGGAGCTGGTGAAGCTGGTGGTTCTCCTCCTACAGGTTTCTTGTTAGCAGGTACTGTAACCAATGGACCAATTATTGGTGGAAATACCATTGAATTGACTGGATTGGTTGCAAGCACTGTTGTATTTAATGCGGGCGATAAGGTTCAGTTTGCTGAAAGTGCTGGCGTGTTTATGGTCAATCCATTGGCTTCTGCAGGTCAAACAGGTGGTTACATTCCATTAGCACAAACAGCTCAATTTGTTGTAACAAGCCAAGTAATTTCTACCTCTGGCGGCACTGCAACAATTACTGTTAATCCTACAATCGTTATCAGTGGAGCTCGTCAAAATATTAGTGCTGCGATTCAAGATGGCGCTCAATTGTTATTGGCGCAAACTCATAATGAATCATTGGCGTTCCATAACCAATCAATCGTGTTTGCAGCGCCTCCTATCACCGAATTAAAAGGTGGTGTTGAAGCTGTAACAACATACTCAGACTTATACAAAATGTCTATGACCTATACATTAGGTGCTGATATCCGTAACTACGTCCAGTTGGATCGTTTGGATATTATCGCGGGTGTTGCGATTAACCCTGAGTTTGCGGTTTGCGTAATGAGTTAGTAGTAAAGGGTTGGCCTCTTGCGTAAAGAAGCTTGAGGCTAATTTTTAGGATAATTAGATGAAGTTAGAGACCCAAGTTTTATATAAAGGTCGATGGGTATCACGCGAGTTTTTTAGGGCTTTCGTATACAACTCAACCGGACAACGGATAGCTGAAAGCTATCAAGAATTTAGTGATTTGATTTCAAGCGGCATATGGTTTGCCGATAAACTCGATGAAACGTCGAATAATGTAGTGGATATAAAGCCAAAGCGAGGCCGTAAATGTCAGAGCCCCAACAAAGCGTCAGAAGCTTTATAAATGATTCTTATCAAATAATTAGTTCAGCAACGCCTACAGCACCATTGCAAGGCAATGATTTAACCATGGGCATTAATATACTTAATCGCCTGTTAAATCAGTATGCAGCCAATGGATTAATGATTACCGTATCAAAACAAGTGGATTATTTTCTAGGAATTGGTCAGGGCTCTATCACGATTGGAGAACCTGATTATGTACCTACGCCTGATATTACATCACCAGGACGTTTAGTTAATTTATTAAATGCATGGGTAACATTAGACAATGTAACCTATCCATTGATTGACGAATCCCGCACAGAGTTCTGGTCAAGTTATAAATATGCGCCACTAGTTGGGTTGCCAAGATACGTTATCGTGCAACCACAGACGAATTTAACGGTTGTACAGGTATATCCAGGACCTAGCCAGCCATATGAGTTGTCTATTTATGGTAAATGGCAACTTAGTACACTCACCTCTAATGATGATATGAGTTCGCTACCTTCTTATTATTTTATGTATCTGCAATTTGCATTAGCCAAATATTTGTCTGTTTATAAGGCGCGTGCTGCTGCATGGACACCAATGCTTGAGGAAATGTATTTGACGCTTGAGAAGGACATGGTTGCAGCGTCATCAACAAATCTTGACATTAATATCAATAATGAAAGTTGGCTTAATGGAGCATGGCGAGTTAGGGCAGGAATATAATGGCTGTAAAACCACTAGTAATGTCTGACTCCTATGATGAGCAGCGATTCAAGCAGTTCTCGCCAGCTAGTTGTAGTAATTGGTATCCAGTTGAAGCGCCTAGTGGAAAGCAACAGAAATCACTATACCCAGTAATGGGTAGAAAGCATTTGGTTAATTCATCCAATCAACCGTTTGTTTATGATGCGGTTCCGCAGCGCATATTTAAATCTATTGATTTTGTATATGTGGTAGAAGACAACGTTATCTATCAAATTGATAAAAATTTTAATCAGATTCAAATATCACAAAATTTTACTTGGGATAGCGTCAATTTAAACTTCGCATTTTTGCCGGTAGTACAAAGCAGCATGTCGCTGGGGGTTTATCAGTCTGTATTCTGCGCATTTTGCACGGGTCAGACGATGTATATTTTTGATGAGTCAGGGATTACTGTTCCAGCTTTTACTGCTGTTACAGATGGCAACAAACCTAAAAATCCATTATATGTAGCAGCATTTGGTAATAGATTTGTTGTATCGACAGCGAATTCAACGCAATTTCAATTAACCCAAGTAAATTTGGGTGGTTCTTATGATCCAAATGCGGTATTTACAATAGCGGGTTCGGCAGTTTTTGCACAAGAATCTGGAATAATTAGACAAATAGCCGTTTTGCATCAGCAAGTTTACTTTTTTACGGATTATACGACGGGAATATGGTCAAACACTCCGAGTGTATTTACATCAGCCACTACTACAACAACATTCCCATGGAAAAAAAACACATCATATGATTTTGACTTCGGAATAGCCGATCCAAATTCCATTGACGTAGACTTTGGAATGATGGTGTTTTTGGCTCAGAATAGAAATGGGTTGGTGACATTTGTATCAAGCAATGGCCAGTCTATTACGCCCATATCATCACAAGCAATCAACGTTCTTATTCAACGAATTGCTAATGCATCAGTAACACAGAGTTTATTACAAAATGATGTGAATGGTTTCCTGTATCAATACGAAGATACCGTGTTTTATAGAGCGTCTGTTGGCGCATACATGGATTATCAAACACTTGATGATGCTTCTTTTTCAAAAACCGTTGAATACAATTTCAATACTCAAACATGGCATTTATGCATTGAATTAAACGGGCAACGAAACATTATAGAGCAGCATGAGTTTTTTAATAACAAACATATTGTAATTGCTCAAGACCAAACGTGTTTATACGATATGTCGGGAACTTATTATTTTAATGAATTACAAGCGGTAGATTCCAATGACAATTTAGTTGTGCCCCCTTCTTGGATTGCCTATCCATTTCGATATGAAAATATCACTCCTATTATTTCAGAGCCTGATTATAGTGAATTTATAACTGATTATGTGCAGATTGATTTTGTGTGGGGCGATCATACGTTTAGTTATGCCAATCCATTTTATGCGAATACGGTATTTATTGTATCTGAATTATCGACTGCTGAAATTCCTATTTATATTACGTCTGAAGATGGGGTCACATTTGTCGTGCAGGACGGTACCAATACACCATCTCCATTGGATTATGGTAGCGAGACGTATTCATCAGTATTTAAACCGCATATTGAGCTTTATTTTTCGGATGATGGTGGGATTACGTTTACATCTGCTGATGTATTGGAATTTAGCCAGCTTGGCGTTTATTCATGGAGAATGCGTTGGTATCAATGTGGACCATCTAGAAATCGAGTCTATAAGTTGATATGTGTGAGTCCTTCACCTATTGTGATATTAGGCTCTGTACACGACATCAGACGGTCAAGCGGGGGTGCTAATTGAGCATTATGTTATTGCGGATTGATGGTTGCCCTTTGCAGCAAGATGAGCTTACATTTGAGCTTAAGAGTTGGTTATCTGTGACGGGCGATACGATAAATTCATCATTTGATGGTATTGAAACGGCATTGAACTTGCTTACAGCGCAATCCATGACACAAGCACAGATTGTAGCTTTGGCCGCTGCTACACCAGCCGTTATTGGGAATGGTATTTTGTTATATGACACAACAAATAATGTTTATGTAGGCATGCAGAACGGTGCTTTGGTTAAATTCACAACAACATCTTATCCTTAGGAGTTTATCATGAGTTGGTTATCACAATTATTTCATCCTGGTGGTGCTTATGATACGGCTGCTAGTGCTAGCAAACAAGGATATGAAGAAGGTAAGGGTTTGCGTCAGCCTTATATAGATAAGGGTGGGGAAGCTGGTAATGACCTTATGGAGCAACTTAAAAAGCTATTTAATCCAGGTGGTTTGCAGGATGAATGGTCTAATAATTACGAAACAAGTGCCTCAGGTAAACAAGATATTGCTAATGCTCAAGCTCAGGGGTTAGATACTGCAAGTTCTATGGGTCTTGGTGGATCGAGTACGGCTCTTAATAATATACAACAAACAACATCTGATATTGGTCAAAAAGACAAACAGCAATACATGAAAGATTTAATGGAAAAGTATTTGTCGGGTATTGGTCTCGGTACAAATATATTTAATACGGGGGCTGCTACTGCTAATGCTGGCGCGGGTTCTGCAGAAGGACAAGGTGACACACAAGCTGGATTGAATTTTGGTAAATATAATGCTGGTCCGAATATGATTACCGGTGGCTTGGGCGCTATTATGAAATTCATTGAAGCAATGAATAATAATAGTAATCCAGGTGGTGTTCCTGCTGGAGGTGCTAAATGATACCAGGAATCCCAACAAGCAAAATGCCAATTGATACATTCAATCAGCAGATGAATGAATTGTTTGCCAATATGAAAGCTCATCAGCAGCAAAAGATTCAACGTGAACAGCTAATGCAAGCTGTGAAGAATCATGCTGATGAGATGAAGTTTAAACAAAGCGCTGAGGATAGAGCCGGCGCTCTGGCGCCTTTAAAACAAAAATTATTAGAAGCTCAAACTCAACATCAGAAAAATTTAGATAATCCTGAGTTAATGGAAAAAAAATTACAATATAAAAATCAAAGCGCACCACTTCAAGGTCCAGCTAGAGATGCCGCAGATTTAGAAAGACTTAAGAAAGAAGTAGGAGAGAACAGCTCTGTTTATATGAATGCACTTGCGTCATATAACGCCCAAACAGACGCAAAAAAAGATTTACGTGATTTGAGAGAGCGAACAAAACAAGGGTTAAGGCCTGGTGAAAAACAATTTTTTGATGAAAAAACAGGCGAGCCATTAGGAAAAGAAATTCCTTTGACTGAAAAAGAAAGAGAATCAGAACAGGGTAATATTTTGTTCAGCGAGCTTTATCCTTATGTATATAAAGGAGCGTCGCCTTTTTCAGGAGAAGGTTCAATTATAAAATTGGAACAAGCTGCCTCTAATTATAAAACGAATGCTCAAGCAAAAAAAATGATAGATGATTTTTTGTTAGCAGACAAAATGTTAGCCGCTTCTACAGTGAATGAAGCATCTACCTTGAAGGCTGGAAAGACCAATAGAACTTATATGATGTTAAAAGATTCATTGGAGGCGCAAGATATTCCTAAATTAATTAAAAAATTAGTTAAACAATATAACTTGCCTCCTAGCGCTCAATTTAATGCTTCAATGAGGTATCAAAAATTATTATCAGATGCTCGAAAAAAAGCATCTTCATCTACGCCAGCGACTCAAAAGTTATTTTACAACCCTGAAATGCAGCAAAAGCATGAAGAAGAAAAACTTGGAGGCTCGTCTAAAAAAGTAGATGGACAATACAATGATAACGATAAGGTTAAAGTCGAAGGACCAAATGGTATTGAAGTGATGACATATGCAGAGGCTAAGAAATTA